>NZ_RPSE01000045.1:0-27912 GCF_003949955.1 Streptomyces sp. WAC05292 | reverse complement strand
CCAGGCCGTCCTCGCCCTCGCCCGGCGACGCGTCAACGTCCTGTGGGCCCTCATCCGTGACCGACGGTGCTACCAAGTGACACCGCCTGTCACCGAGGCTGCTTGACAACAGCATTAGGAAGCCTCCCCGGCGCCGGCCGGAGCGGCCCCGCCGGCGCGGAGGTCGACCGCGGACGCGTCCGGAACGATTCCGGCCACGGGCGGGAACAGCATCGACCCGTCCGCATCCGCCACGTTCACGGCGATCCCGGCAGGCCCGTCGACGTCGGGGACGACCGCATCGACCAGACGCGCCCCGAGAATCGACAGGTAGGGCCATTCACGGTCCGCCTGCCCGCGGGCCGCCGCGAAACGAGCGAGGGCTTCCTCGTCGGTGAACGCGTACAGCCAGCGAATCCCGCCCGACACCGCGGACATCAACCCGCCGTCCGACCCGTCCGCGTACGGGACGAGGAGCACCGCACGCCGGAACTCACCAACCAAACGGGCCGCAACACCCCTGCCCTGCCGGTACTCGGCTATCTCCGCGGCCAACTCCACGGCGTCCGCCCCCTTCCGAACCATTCACACCGGAACGGAACACTACCTTGATCACACAACCTGAATAGCCGTGAGATGTGGGCATCGCCCCGGAGCCGGCCCGAGGTTGTGATGCGGGCGCGTGCCGGTCGACCACTGGTACTGTGTGGCCGCCCACATCGCTGACGTGAGCGGCACGACTGTCTTCCGATCCCGGGCGGCGGGGGTGCAGGGGAGTTCCACGCATTCGCGGGACGCAACTGCACCTAAGGATGCGCCGGAGAGACGGGGGCTCGGCTCCCAGTTGCTGCGCGGCCAGAATGCGCAGCCAATTCAGCCGCGAGAGTGCCGTACCAAAGGCAGCCCGGCCTTGGCCCAGTGCTGTCACGGGCACCTGGATCAGGCCGCCGCGGGCGTGCCGCATCCAGCAGCACGCCCGGGTATGTTCTTTTCAGCCCGGACCAGCGAGGCGGCTGCGGACCGCCTCGGCGTAACAGTCCGCTGCGTGGCAGTGAAAACGAAGAGGTCCTGGAGTCCCTCCCCTCGTCCGCGCCTCGCGGTGGTCATCCGCTGGTCGGGTAGGCCGTCAAGCTGCGGTCTGATTCCGAGACGGCAATGCCGGTGTACTCGTTGATCAGGTAGGGGGCGAGGCCGGGCCGTGTCGGCAGGTCGGCGCCGGTGCGTGCGTCCAAGGTGAGGGGGCCGTCGTTCGCCTCTGCGTAGATCCGCCCGTGCCACACCGCGGTCACCTGGGGTGCGATGCGGCCGGCGTTCTTGTCCGGCAGCTGCCATTGGAGGGCACCGCTGGTGTCGTCGACGGCCCAGACGGTGTCGCGTCCGGTACACACGAGGGTGCCTGCGCCGTCGTGGGCGCAGTCGCTGCCGGGCAGGTCATCCGGGAGGTCCCGTTTCACCTGGCCGGTGGCGGGGTCGAGGAGCTGGCGGTAGCGGACGCGGTAGTCGTCCTTGTTGACGGCGGTAACCAGGATGAGGTGGGGCCCTGCCGGCTTCACGTCGACGTTGGTGCGGTCTTCGGCGCGCCATTTCTCCGCGGCGGTGGCCAGGTCGTACCCGGCTGCGGCCGTGTAGTCACCGCCTTTCTTGTCCCACTTCTCGCCTGTGACGGTGCCGCCCGTGACCGACGCCGCCCGGAACAGGTCTGTGGTCCACAGCACGCGATGGCTGTCGAGATCGACGGCATAGGTGGTGGTATTGGATGCGGATTTGGTCGCGGAGAGCGTGAAGACGGCAACCTTGCCCGATGCCCCGACGACCGTTGCGACGACCGGGGACTGGCTTTCCTTCGCCCATTCCGGCAGGTCCACCGGCAGCCGCCACGGAGCTGCGCCCGCGGCCGTGGGAATCGCCGTGAACTCCATGAAGGCACGAGGGGCCTGTGTTCCGGCGCCCGGCTGGTGAACGAAGAACGTGGTGAGGACCAACGGCGACTCGGCTTCGGTGACGAACGGGGCGGGGAGGTCGCTCTCAAGGTTCGGTGACAGCTTAAACAGCGGCTCGACCTTCGTTGTGGCCGCCGTCGTGACCGCGCCGCTCGCTGTGTCGACAGCCAGCACGCGGTCGGGCAGGGCCACGTACGCCGTCTGCTTGTGGAGAGCCACCGGCGCCCCTCCTCCCGGCCATTGGAGCCGGCTCGCCCCCGCTTCCTGCGGCATGGGTACACCTGCGCCGGCATCGAAGCGCGCCGGCGGATCGTGCATGGCGCGGGGAGGCTTGCCGGGCGTGCCGGTGGCGGCCGGGGCAGCGGCGTCCGTACGGTCCGGCGCCGGCGCCGACGCCCCAGTGCAGCCCGCGGCCACCACCGCCAAGACCGCAGCCAGCACGCAAACCCGTCCCGCAGCCTCTAACTTCACAACCATCACGCCTTCTTCGGGTTAAACAATCATTGTAAGGGCCTTGGCATCCGGGCTGATCTCGCGCGCCTCCCGCAACACCGGGCTGTATGTCGACCGCATCGTCTTCGCCGTCGACACCTGCCGGTTCAACGACGGCCGCACCTGGGTGTTGCCGCCGCCGCAACGATGACCAGGCCATCGCTGACTGCGGCGATCGCAGCTCACAGACACGGGCCGTCACCGGTAGGCCGTTTGGCTTCATCAGGCCAAGCAACTCATAGCATCTCGCCAGATTGAGCACAGACCTGAGAAATGGCGCATGAGTTCGATGATGCTGCGTTGTCGGCGACCTGCGTCCAAGAGAAGTCCCCGGGAGGGATCATCGCTACCACCTCGCAAGCACGTCACCGCGCTGCCGTACCGCGTTACCGTCATCACGGCGTCTGCGGTAGCACCAGCCAGGCGACCGCGCCTTCGGCGTCCGTGCGAGCCCTGGAAAACGCAGAAGCCCTCGCGCAACCGGCGAAGCGAGGCCGGCCCCCGATGCAGGGAGCCCAACCCTCCTACACGAGCTGGCCCACGCCTACCTCCGCGAGGCCGCTAACGGGACTGGACTCCACCGGCGCCTGGCGGACCTCTTCGAACTCCCCGAACCCACGATCAAGGACTGGATCAATGCAGCCCGCGAACCGCGGGTACCTCTCTCCCGCCGTCCCGGGCCGCCGGGCAGGCCGACCCGAGCCTCCTCTCCTCAGTAGCCGCACGGAGGAAAGCCAGCCGTCCCCTCGGCTTGAGCTCGACCGTAGGGACCCGGCGCTTCAGGCACCCGTGGGTCGGGGGTCAGCGGTAAGGGCTCCAGCCGCCGAACCGGGCCAGCAGCGCTCGGGTTTCCCCGGCGTTCAGGCCGAGGGCTGCGGCGACCGTCTCCGGGTCTTGGGCGCGCGCGTGGCGGGCGGGCAGTGGGCGGTGCGTGCGGCGGTGACCTCCAGTTCGCGGGCGGCCTTGACCGCGACGACGGGCACGTCCTCGGCGAGCTTCTCGATCGCGGCCGCGACGTCCTCCAGCAGCGCGCGCAGTTCGGCGGGGAGGGGGATCGTGGTCTGGTGCACGGCGGTGGTGTGCTGGTCCCAGTCCTCCAGGCACCGCTCAGCCGTCCTGCTGCCGTGCTCGCGGAAGGGGAGATCACCGGCCGCCTCCCAGTCCACGGTGCGGGGCCGGACCGTCCAGCCGCAAGTGCACTCCGCTCGCAAGGCATGCGCCCGAGGCCGCTGGGGATGGTCGGAGCCGTCGTAGACGCTCCAGTGCCTCACCGTCGAACCGGAGACGGAGATCCCGTCGAAGTACACGGGCTCCGGCACCGTGCCGTCGGCGAGGATCACCCCGACACGGCCCTCGTGCGACCGGCCGTACTCCTCGGTCGTCCACGACTCGTCGCTGTCCACGCAAACCCCTCCCACCATCCAGGGCCAGCTCTGCCGCCGGCGCCTCGGGGGCCTCAATTTCGCACCGCCGGGAGCACGTCCGCGAAACGAGCCAACTACCCACGCCCGGGTCCGAAAGGCCAACCCCGGCCGGGCAAGGCCAGCAGAGGGGCAGGCATCGGCCGAGAGGCGTGATCACGTACGCGCTGCACCGCCAACCCCTCCAGCCCCGCAAGCCCCTGCACCGAGACCCTGAGCACCATGGAAAGCGTCACCCCTTCCCGAGGGCCAGCTGGCCGGCTCGCACCCCCACACCACCGGTCTCGGCGACTGCGTCGGACGGCCCCTCGCGGCTACGCCGCGGCCAGCGGGTGCCGGTCAGCCGGCCGCCGCGCCCAGCCCCGTTACCGTCTTCGTGGCTCCGCGCGACCCTTCCAGTCACCCCGGTAAGGTCTCAGAGCACTGCAGGCTCCGTCCCGCCCGTTGTCACACCAGGCCACCGTCGGCTACGAGGTTCTGACCGGTCAGCCACGCGGCGTCCGGGCTGAGGAGCAGCGCGACAACGGCGGCGATGTCGGCCGGAGTGCCCACCCGGCCCAGAGCCGTCAGGTGCGCCACCCCAGCCACCGCTTCCTCCGGGGTATTGGCGCGCAGCAGGTCGGTGTCGGTGGGGCCCGGCGATACGGCGTTGACCGTGATGCCCCGACGCCCCAGCTCCCGGGAGGCGACACGGGTGAGCTGCTCGATGGCCGCCTTGCTCGCGGCGTACACCGACTCCCCCGCACTGGGCCAGGCAGTGCTGGTGGAGGAGACCGTGACGATCCGGCCTCCGTCGGCCATCCGGCGGGCCGCCGCCTGCACTGCGAAGAATGCGCCGCGTACGTTGACCGCCATCACCCGCTCGAACCTCTGCGGAGTCAGTTCCTCGATCGGTGCGTGATCAATGACACCAGCGTTGTTCACCAGTGCAGAGAGCGGACCCGCGGCTCTGTCGGCGAACACCTGGTCCGCCGTGGTGAACAGTCGCTCGATCTGGTCATGGTCGGCCGCGTCCGCGCGCACGGGGACGGCTCGCCCGCCACACGCCTCTTCGACTTCCCGAGCTGCCCGCTCGTCGGCGACGTAACTGAACACCACCGTGGCGCCGTCGCCCACCAGCCGTTCGACCACCGCCCGCCCGATCCCGCGCGACCCGCCAGTCACCACTGCCGCCTGCATGGATGTCCCTTTCTGTTCGAAGAGCTCTCCCCGTGGCAGCCGCTGCGGCAGCCACACTTCCGCGATGGGAGAAAGACTGAGCGACATGACCGCGAGAGACTCTGCAGCGTGTTTGCTGCGGCTGTTGTCGCTACTTCAGTCCCACACCGACTGGCCGGGACCGGAGCCGGCCGAACCGGCTCGGCGTCGGCACCAGGACCATCCCCTCCGACATCGAACGGCTCCGCAACCTCGGCTACACGGTGGACTCCGACGCGGCGCCACCAGCTCGCGCAGCATCGTATGGCGGGCGATCCGCTACGTGCCGGATTCCGGAAACCGCGGCCAGCCGCAGCACCGGCGAGCAGGGCAGCCGAGGTCCGGGCAAAGCCGGTTCCGACCACGCTCCTCAGGGAGACGCCACCAGAGGTCCGCAGTGCGGAGGCGCCCAGCCGCGTCGGGCTGGAACGACTGGTGGAGTCGGCAGGTCGACCTCACGGGGCCGCAACTGCGCCCAGTGCCGTGAAGCAGCATTCCGGCGCCCCGGCCGGAGTGCCGCGGGCTGCTTGCGTTCTCGCCACTCGGACGCCGGTCGTGAGCGGGATGGTCGAAGCCGGCCGTCAGGTGCCGTCTCCGGCCAGCCGCAGCAGTACCGCGACGGGCTGGTCGATGCCCTTGTTCATGGTCTTCATCCCGTAGGGCTCCTGCTCCTCCTCGCTGAGCACCTCGCGTCCGTCGGGATCGCGGGAGATATGCACCTCCATGTACGGAGCGGCGTCGTTGCCCTTCGGGATCACCCACCACATCGCGGCCCAGTCCGGTGCCTGCGTCATTCGCATCACCTCACTGGACCGGTAGATCCGCGAGTGGTGGCGGAAGAAGTCGTCGCCGGGCTCGGCCAGCCAGGCGGGAGCGTCACGCAGGTGCTTGTGCTCCTTCCCTTCCACCTCCCATGAGTGCTCGATGGATCCCGTGTAGCTGTTGGCGAGCTTGCATCGGTCCGCACGGATGAACGACACCGACGCGAACAGCTCCACCCGGCCCTGCCCCGCGGTTGCCGGCACTTCGATGACGGCATCTTTGGAGAAGTCGTCGCCCGGGTCGAGCCGGGAGCCCGCGCTGGAGATCTGACCGGCGGCCAGCAGCCGGGGGGCGGCGTTGAAGTCCTCCTGCCGGTGGGTGTCCCAGCCATCCCCCAGCTCCTGGCGCCAGCGGGTGCGGTCCGTCCCCTGCGGGCGGAAGGCAGACGGCCACAGCTGCGCCGACCACAGGGTGCCGACTACGAAGATGCTCACCGATCCCTCGTTGCGGAAGGTGAAGCGGGTCGGCACGAAGAGCCGCTTGCCGTCGGGGTGGAGGACCGGCTTTCCGAAGGACACCAGGAACGGCACTTTGGGCGGGGCCACGTAGGGGACGTACATTGCCGAGTACGCCACGCTCGCCGAGCCGATCAAGGCGGACACCGCCACGCCGGTGGCGAAACTCCGGGGATGCGGCATGCCCTGCCACACCTTCTCCCGGACCAGCACCCACACGGCCCACACCGCCCACACCACGAGGGCGGTCCACAGCCAGAACCAGCCGGCACGGTAGCCGCCCTCCCACTGAAGCACCAGCAGCACCAGGCTCGTCACCGCCACCGTGCAGACGCCGAGCAGGACCGCCTGCCCCGAATACCGTGCCGCCCGCCGGCCCCAGAAGTCCACGACCGCCGCGGCCGCGACCACCTCCACGACCGCAACGGCCAGGAACACCGCCCCCATGACGCGGCCGCCGAACGTCAGCGCCCGCAAGGCATCGGACAGCCCCGCCCGGAACAGCACAGCCGCCGACACCAGCAACCCGAGCACCATGCAGCAGCCTGTAACACGCCGCATCCACGTCGACCGGCCCCGACGACCCCGAGAGCCAGCCTCACCTTCCGGCACAGCCTCACCCGTCTCCATACCCGCAGGATCCGAGGACCACAGCGACTCCGCAGCCGCTCCACGCATCCGGGCGTCCCCCGGCTGAGTCATTACGGCGCCCTGTAGGGCATGAGACCCCCGACTCGCCCTCGCGCAGCTCCCGGCAGCCGCCCCCGGCATTGTTCGAGTAGTGCGCGAAGACGTCCGGGCCTCCCCCGCCCTGGGCGATGAAACCGAAGCCCTTCTCGGCGTTGAACCACTTCACCGTGCCACGAGCCATGATCATCCTCTAGTCCAGCCTGTCCGCGGTCCGCGCGCAGACCGCCACCAGCTCCGTTCGGAAGCCTGATCGCTTCCTCCCCTCCGACACCCAGCGCATACACGCCCTACTCGGCTGAGCTGTCTGCCGGCCGAGCCGCGACGACGGCGCGGATCACGCGTACCTGCGGGTGCGTCCCGGCGCCGGGACCGTCCGGGTGGACACGCGCCACGAGTTCCCGCAGCAGGCGCCCACCAGGTGGTCAGGCATCCGGGCGGCCTCGGCGAGGGCCGTCCGTTCCCCATCGCCGGGGTCGTCGAGCAGCAGCAGGCCGACGCCGGTCCGCAGGAGGCGGGGTACTGAGCGGCGGGGCGGGCGCGGGCGGCCGGGCCGGTGCGGCGAACGCGGCGGCTGCGTGCTCGGCCCCGACGGTCTCCTTCAGCAGGAGCTCGACCACGAGGATCCAGTCGCAGTCACGGGCCGGGGCGGGCACCGCGCAGGTCCAGTCGGTGGCCGGGCATGGCGTCCACCTCTCCGGCGGGAACACCACTGCTGGCGGGCGGCCACCCTACCCTGCGGGCACCGTACGAACCAGGGCCGGCGGGAGCAGTCCGGGACCGCGGGCGGCACGCCGGGCGGCCACACCCCGCCGGCCGGGGCCCGGGTAGCAGCAGGTGCGGCGCGTGCTCCCAGAGGACCGGCAGCCAGGCGGCGGGACGGAAGGAAGAACGGGGTGACACGCGGGTCGGCCCACCGGGCCGGCTCCCGCGCGTGCTCCGGGCCCGGGCTCTGGCGGGCGGTGGGCTCCAGGACCCGGGCAACGCGGCCGGGCAGCGGCACCGGCAGCTCCCGGGGCGCGCCGCGACCTCGGCGTTCAGCCGGTGCGCGCGGCCTTCATCGGCTACGGCGCCGGGCGCAGTGCCCGATGTCGTGCCGGGCACCGCGCCCGGCAGAGGCGAAGGACGGGCCGGCACGTCACGGCTGCTGGTCAGGGTGGTGCAGATGGTCAAGGTCGACCAGCTCCACGTTCTCGACGTCATCCAGAAGCGCCTCCGGAGAAGGCCCGAGTTCGCCTGAGACGGTCCAGCCGATCCGTGCACCGTAGAGCGCCCCGGCGATCCGGTTCGGCAGGTCCTGCCACGTGTCCGGCTCAAGGTCGAGGGGGCGCAGGAGATCTGCAGCTGCAGCGCGCGGGGGCCCAGCGAGGTCGCCGGTCGTACGGATGTCGACACCTCCGCGTGCCACGCAAGCACATCGAGACGATCGTGGTCTGCGGTGACGGCGAAGACCAGAAACAGCGGGAGCTCAGGCTCGGGGCCTGGATCAGCAACCAGCGCAGCCGGGCGGCGCCGCTGACCCCGGAGCGGATGGAGCTGCTGTCGGCTCTCCTGCGCCACGCGTGGGTCTACGGGCCGCTGTGGACGAGCGAGGCCCACAGGTCGGGCTGGTCCTGGTAGCGGTCCCGCATGATGAGCGTCGTACGGTGCAGCGCTGCGGCGGCGTCGTCGGCGGTTTCGGACAGTTCGGTGTAGAAGGTGCGGGCCGCCACCGCGCCGAAGGTGTCGGCCAGTGGCCACAGGCTCGCGATGACGTGCCGAAAACCGGCGAGCTGGAAGGCGGAGGCGAGGTTCAGCGACTCGTCTACGTGCTCCTGGCTGCGGAGGCTGGTGGAGCATGCCGACAGGTAGGCGAGCTGCGCATCGGCCACGGCGAGCCGGCTGATCTCCGGGATGGTGAGCATTCCGTCACTCAGGCACAGCCCGCCGCGCGAGGGCGCGGTGCGGTCGGCGAGCGCGTGGCACGCGAAGTGTGCCCAGGTGGCGGTGGACAGTGCGGCCGCGACCTGGCTCGTGGTGGCGTCCTCGTTGAGCAGTGGCGGCTGGTCGGGACGGCGTCGGTGCAGGTCGAGAGCTTCGGTGAGGGCACCGGGCAGCCCCGGCAGGCCGGGTGTGCTCGGCAGGGCGACGGTCAGTTGCCGTCGGGGCGCCGTCGCGGGGTGGTCGTGGGCGTGGGCGAGGATACGCAGTGTCGGGGTGTACGAGGACACGAACGCGTCCAGAGCACCGGGTCGACCGGGATGGCCGGCAGCGTGTAGCGGGAACATCCCGAGCAGCCCGATGGGCATCCACCAGACCCGGCTCGGCCCGGCACCCGGGGGAAGCGCGTCCGCGATCGGCCCGACGACCGTGTCCCACAACCAGCCGAGCCGGTCCGCCATGGCCTTGTCGCGCCGCCCGGCACGAGCGGATCCGGACAGCGCCTCGGCCTGTGCCTCCACGTCATCGGCAGTGAGGTGCTCCAGCGGCACATGGCGGAGTTCGCCCTCGTGGCCGACCAGGATCGCGTCAGCCCTGTTGCGCGCGGAGTTGACGGCGACGACCGTGCCGCCGCTCGCGGCCCGTCGCAGCTCCTCGACGTGCGGTGTCATGAGGAATCGGGTGAACCGGGCGTGCTCGCGGATCTGGTCGACCAGCTGCCCGTATCGGTCCCACAGCACGGCCTCGGCCGCCGACCCCGCGGCCAGCTCCTTGCGCACCTGTCGGAATGGCCGTGCCAGCCAGGGCAGTTCTCGCTGCAGGTCGACGAGGTCGTCATGGGCGTCGAGCAGGGTCGCCAGCTGAATGCCGCGGCCCTTCTCGGCCTGTTGGACTGCCTGGAGCGGTTCCCCGAGGGCGCAGTGCGCGGCGAACGCCTGGCTGGCCAGGCCCCGAGGCTCGGCGACCCGCCGCTCCCGGTCGGTCCAGCCGGTGCCGCGCAGTGGTGTGGCCGGGGTCAGCGCGATGGCGGCGTCCAGCACGCGAGCGGCCACGTCGTACTCACCCAGGGAGTTGGCGAGTACGCCCAGATTCCGCCCGGCCACGGCCCGTTTACTCGGCGTGGCCCCGCGCGCTGCTTCGAGCCGCGCTTCCCATGCCTCCAACGTCCGGCGGTCGGGCGCCATGTGCCCCGCCCCTGGGACGAGGTGTGCCCTGACCAGCTCGGCGAGGACGACGGGCACGTGCGGTTGACCATCGGGCAGGGCGTCCAGCGCGCGCCGCAGGTCGTCGAGCGCGCGGCTCAGTTGCTGGTCACGCGTGCCTTCCGGCTCGTCTGCCAGGTATGCCAGATGGAGCTGCAGCCGGGTGCTGCCTCGTGTGGCCAGCCGGATCGGCAGGTCCGGACTGTCGGGCGGCGTCGCCGCCACTGCGCGGTCGGCAAGGAGCCGGGCCCGTTCCAGGTCGGGGAGGCGGTGGTGACGTTCGTAGCGGTTCAGGTAGGCGATCGTGAGGTTGGCCATGCGGCCGGCGTATCGGGGATGCTCGCGTGGGGAGGAGTCGACGACGGCGTTCTGGAGTGCGATCGAGCGGTCGAGGTCGGCTTCGTCGCCGCCTGCTTGATGGCGGCGCTCGTAGAAGACGCCTACGCTGGCCATCGCGGCCACGTGTTCGTCCGGATCCCCGGTGGGCGCCGCCATCGCCCGTTCCAGGAAGTGGATGGCCCGTTCCAGGTCGGCGGCGGCCGCGGTGGACTCGTGGCGGGACCCGTAGGCGACGCCGAGGTTGGCGAGGATCATCACCTGTTCGGGGGCGTCGGCGGCGGCCTGGTCCAGGGCCTCTTCGTGGCAGTCGATCGCGTGGTCCAGGTCCGCGGGCAGCCCGTGGCAGGTGAAGCGCCGGCGGTAGGCGCTGCCGAGTTCGGTGAGGCGAGCGGGGCGGTCGGCGGCGGAGGCGGTGGCCGCGGCCAACTCCAGGTACGCGAGGGCGTCGTCGATCTCGCGGGGATCGCCGTAGCTCGTGTAGCGGGAGAGGTGGCCACGGCCGACGTCGGCCAACCGCTCGTACGGCAGCGTCCACCGCGAGCGGGCATCCTCGGCGCGCAGGTGGGACCAACTCCAGGTCCGCGGGCGCGGTGCGCTGATCTCCCGCGGGGTGCCCGCGCAGCCCTCGCAGCGGGCCGCCCGCGACGTGACGGGGCTGCCGCAGTCGGGGCAGTGCGTCAGAGCCAATTCATGCAAATGGGCGGCAGCTTGCGGGTGCCCCCGGTAGGCCGCGTACGCGACGTGGACGGCTCCCTGCTCGGGCTGGCCGAGCTCGCGCAACGCCACCCCGAGGGCGAACCGGCCGCTCGCGTGCTCGGGGTCGAGGTACACGCACAGCGCGAGCGGATACAAGGCGCCCGCGGTGTCGCCGCTGTTCAACCTGCCGGCGCCCAGCATGAACTGGCAGACCACCGAGGTCGGGGCCGACTCCGTGGCGGCGGCGAGCAGGCGCACGGCGTCCTGGTACCGTCCGCGCAGGAAGAGGGCCTTGCCCTGTTCGAACAGCTTTTCTGCGCGCGCTGGTTCGGAGCTCACCGGTCGCCCCGCGCCCGTTGCGCCCGGGCCTGGACGCGGCTCATGCAGACCCCGCACGACAGCCAGCCCTTCCGGTCCGGGCGAGGCGGGGTCAACGGCGGCGTCTGCAGGACTCCGGACGCCAGATACGCCTCCGCCGCCTCGACCCCGAGCCAGCCGGCCAGCTCGCCCCGATAGATCTTCTTCGCGCACAGATCGCATGTGTCGCCTACCGGCGGCTGTTGGACACTGGCCGGCCAGCGACCGACGACGTACTCCCACGCGGCGGCGGCGAAGGGCGCGAACTCCCCGAGCTCGACGGCGCCCGAGCCCTCGGGGATGCCGTTGCGCAGCGCGTGCCCGCGGGCGGCCGCGCGGTCGAAGACGAACCATTCGCTGCACGCCTCGCAGACCAGCCAGGGGGTGGCGCTGTTCGCGGAGTGGCTGATCAGCCGCTCGAAGGCGCGGGCCTGGGCGTTCTCGTCCCTGCCCAGGGCGCGCGCCATGCCGGCCGGCGTGCGGAAGACGCTGCGCCAGTAGGCCTCGGACATCACCACATGCTTGGTCGGCAGCTGATAGCCGTCGGACCGCCGGGTTTCCGTGCCGCAGGTGTCGCATACCGTTTGCTCGGACATCCGTGCCCCCGTCCTAGGAGACGTCGCGGTCAGGTGTTCGCCGGGTTCCAGGTGCCGGCGTCGGCGTCCCAGTGCAGTTCCGCTCCGCGCACGCCGTCCGCCTCGAGGTCGAGGTCGATGGCGGCGAGTCGCGCGGCATCGTCGAAGTGCTCCGGGAGGACCAGCGTCGTACGCTCACCGGGCATAACGACGTCGAAGTCCCGGCGGGCACTGCGACGGTCCCACAGCAGCCGCAGCCGGCCGGCTGCGGCGACCGCCGACTCTCCGAGCGTTTCGCCGAGCTTGCCCGCGAAGCTCTCCACGAACGGCCCGAGGAACTTCACCGCGACGTAGCCGCAGGCGAGCTCGACGACCAGGTCGCCGGTGAGTCTGAAGGGGTCGTCGTCCGGGCGCTCGCCCGTCGCGTACGACCGGTCGGACCGGGCGGCGGCGGGGCTCCCGAAGAAGCCGGTCTCGTCCCCGCCTGCCAGCAGCACTGCCCGCCACCGCTGCCCGAGCGCGTCGAGCTCGGCGAGGGTGTGGCCGAGCGCGCCGAGCGCCGCCTCCTCGGTCTGCCTGTCGCCGGCCTCGGCGGCCATACCGGCGGCACGACGGCACAGGTATCGACCCTCGCCCGCCCGGCCGACCCGGATCAGCTCCGTTCCCAGGTCGCACAGCGCCCGTGCCTCCGCGCTCCGGTCGCCGGCCGAGCGGGCCCGGGCGAGGGAGTCGGCTGCGGCATCGGCATTGGCGGCGGCATCGCCGTTGGCATTGGCCTTGGCCCTGGCAGCGGCGTCTGCGGGGGAAGGGACATGTGAGGTCATGCGGTCTCTTCTCGATTCTCTCGCGGGCGGGGCCGCGCATGGTACGCGCCGGCGCGGACGTGGAGGGCGGCGGGCGGGAACACCGGTTCCAGCGAGTGGGCACCGGCGAACTCCGTGAGGGTGTCCGGGCCGGGGAGGGCCTTCCACTCCCAATCGCGGGCGGTGCACGTGCGGCAGGCGGCCCCGTGCCGTACGCAGGCCGCCGACAAGCCGACGTGCTCATTCGTCATCCGCGGCCTGCGGCTCCCGGCGTACCAGATCTGGGAGCACAGGCGGGCCTCGTGCGGAGGACGGCCCTTGAGCGCGCACACCTCCTCCACGGTCAATACCGTCAGCCCGCTGAACCCGCCGTGCTCCGGCGGGCGCCCGTGGCGGTAGGCACCGGGCCCGACCGTGAGCGAATGCGGAGGGAAGTCACAGGTCAGGTCATGGGCGGCCAGGCCGGCGAGCAGGCTCTTCACGGTGGGCGGCGGTTGCCAGTCCCACGCTCCACCGGCCGGGCACTCCCGGCAGCCGGAGCCGTGTCGACGGCAGATGGCGCGGGTGTCCTCGCACTCGACGAGGTCGGCCCACTCGCCCTCGACCCAGATCTCTGCCTGGAGCCTGGCCTCCCAGGGGGCGCACCGGGCGATCCAGCCGGCTTCCTCTACGCTCGGCACCCGAAGTGCGGTGGGGCGCGGGTGCGTCGCCGCGGGGCGGGTGCTGATGCCGCGTTCGACACGCCAGCGTCGTAGCTGGGCGGTGGCGTCGCGGTAGGCCTCCGTCTCCAGGAGGTGCTCCAGGGTCTCCAGCGGGATGGAGACGACTGCGCCGGTCCCGGTGTCGTACCCGGTGACGACGGCCGTTCCGCAGATGCTCCCGAATCCGCCGATGCTGCCACCGCGGCGGACGATGTTGCTGGCCATGAAGTTCACGGCGTGTTGCCCGGGAGGCGTGCCCACCTCGCGCCACACGGCGACCCCGGGGTTCAGCCCCCGTGCGTCCAGCCGATGGACGTTCCAGCGCAGGGGCGCGCCGCCCTGCCGGCCCATGAGGTCGGCGATCTGCCGGGTGGCCCGCTCGGCGTCCGGGTCCAGTACCAGGATCTCCACCGTCTTGTCCGGCTCGATCCGGACCGCGATGATCCCGTCTTGCCGCCCGGGCGCCCCCAATCCGTACCGCTTCATGAGCGCGGCTGCCATGGCCGCCGCCAACTCGCGCTCCGCAGGCGGCGTACGGGGATGCTCGGCGAGCGCACGCAGCGACTGGAGCCGACGGGAGACCGATGCGCAGGGGGCGCTCTTAGGATCGCTCGGCCCACCCGTCGAGACCACGTCACATCCCCCCGAGGTACACCGCTGCCCCTTCCGCCGATTGAACCAGGTGTGGCGCCCGCACGTCAGCCGAACGGATCGCTTCCGGCCCT
This sequence comes from Streptomyces sp. WAC05292, assembly GCF_003949955.1. Classification (NCBI taxonomy): domain Bacteria; kingdom Bacillati; phylum Actinomycetota; class Actinomycetes; order Kitasatosporales; family Streptomycetaceae; genus Streptomyces; species Streptomyces sp. WAC05292. The sequence goes on along the minus strand of NZ_RPSE01000045.1, from coordinate 13,601 downwards.
GGGCTGTCATCTGGCGGTGGAGGAGAAGACGATGCTGGTGGCTCGTACTCGCCCATGCGCTGCACCAGCTCGCGGCCCGGGAGCGCGAATACATCCAGGCCCCGGAAGATGACTCGCGCCGGGGATCGGCGCCCGCACGGGCCGCGGCCACCCTGGCCGCCAGCGCCCGGATGCCCTTTCTGGCGGGGCTACTTCAGCATGCGGGCCGCCTCCACCTGGTGGAGGTGGATCACGAGGTCGTGGGACTCCGCGAGTCGGATCTGCGGGGCGTCCGCGATGCCGGGGTAGGTGGCGCCGATGTTCTTGACGGTGTGCGGTGCGGCGAGCCAGGTGCGGGCCGCCGCCGGGGCGCTGCGCAGGTCCACCACGAAGTCGCGGAACCGTACCCGGTCGAGGGTGTGCTCGGCGGTGCCGGGTGCGGCCGGGCCGACGGTGAAGCGGCGGACGGCGCCGCCCTGGTCGAAGGCGTTGAACGAGCCTCGGTCGAAGGTGAGGCCGACGCTCAGGTAGCCGGCGCCCAGCCGGTCGCGGAGGAATCCGCCCTGGACTTTCGGGTAGGTGCCGGGAGCGTAGCTGTTGAGGGCGATGTGGCTGTTGTGGGCGGCGAGGGCGATCTTGTGGCCGGTCCGCTGCTGCCACCAGGCGACGTTGTCCGCCATGACCCGGTCCCGGTGGAGCATGGCGTCGCCGATGCGCCGGGGGTCGTCCCAGTCGAAGGCGTACAGCGTGGTCATCTGGTGGATCGCGGTGGCGTGCTGGACGGCCCAGGCGTGCGCGTCGGCGTCGGCGCCCGTGCCGGGACGCTGCTTGAGCAGGTCCACCGCCCGCCCGGTCCGCTCCGCGAGCTGCTTGCGTTCCGCCAGCGGCTTCGACAGGTAGTCGGTGACGTACGCCTCCGCGTCCGTGGCGGGACGCAGGCCCCGGTACAGCTCGGTGAGGCGCGGGGCGAGGTCGGGGCGGGCCGCGGCCGCGTACGCGCTGACCTCGTCGTACAGCCCGGCACCGGCGAACCCGCCGTCGTCGCCGACGAAGCGGACGGGGTCCTTCGGGTGCTGGGTGTTGTACGCGCGCATCCACTGGAGCAGGTCGCGGTACTCGGCGTTGTTCCACCAGCGGTAGGTGCCCTGGAACTCCTCGTCCATGATCTGCGTCAGGTCGCCCTCGCCACGCAGGAGGTAGGCGTCGAGCCGCAGTCCCGTGCTCCACGGGGCTTCGAGGGCGAAGGCCCGGAAGCCCTTCTCCTCGACCAGGTACCGGAAGACCCGGTGCTTGACGGTGAGGAACTCATGCGAGCTGTGGGTGGCCTCGCCCAGGCCCACCACCCGGGCGTCGCCGACCATCCGGCCGAACGGGCGCAGGTCGGCCAGGCTGCCGCGGGGGTCGGTGGTGTGCAGCGGGTGCGCCGCCCGGCCGAGGGCCGCCTCGGGGGAGCGGAACGCGGCGGCGTCGGCGGAGGCCGATGCGGCGGGCGGCGCAGAGGGGGTGGCGGAGGCGGCCGGGGCGATGGCCAGGGTGGCGCCGAGCGGGAGGAGGAGGGCGGCGAGCAGTGCCTTGTGCGTGTTCATGGGCCCCACCCTCGCCGCGCGGGGGCGCTTCGGACCATCCCCTGCGCCCCCGATCGGCCCGGGGGTTGGCCCGTCCGCCGCCGGGTGGAGGCCTGGGAGCCTGGTCCCGGTCGGGATCGGGCGTCGCGTGGGTTGCGCGGCTCGGGCTCGGGAGGGTATCGGCGCCCCCCTCCTGCCGAGGCGGCGGCCCCGCGGTCGCGGCCCGCCTTCCGGCTCGGTCGGGTGGAGCGTTGCCTGGCACAGGTGCCGGGACGTAGCGTCAGACGCATGCGCGTCGTCAAGTACACCCATTCCTGTGTCCGGTTGGAGCGTGAGGGCCACGGCGTCCTGGTCATCGACCCGGGCGTCTGGAGCGAGCCCGAGGCGCTGCGCGGGGCGGACGCGGTCGTGGTGACCCACGAGCACGCCGACCACGTCGATGTGCTGCGGCTGGCCGGTCTGGGCGTGCCCGTGTACGCCCCCAAGGGGGCGGTCCTGCCCGGGCTCGACACCGTCGGGGTGAGCGCCGGGGAGGCGTTCACCGCCGCCGGGTACCGGATCACGGCGCACGGCGGCAGGCACGCGACGATCTACGGAGACGTGCCGGACTGCACGAACCTCGGCTATGTGGTCGAGGACGGCCTCTACCACCCCGGGGACTGCCTCCATGTGCCCGAGGTCCCGGTGGAGACCCTGCTGGTGCCGTTGCACGCCCCCTGGATGCGGGTGAGCGAGGCCATCGACTTCGTGCGCGAGGTGGGGCCGGAGCGTGCAGTCGGCATCCACGACGCACAGATCAACGAGCGCGGACTGGCGAGCGTGAACGGCTGGCTGGAGGCGGAGGCCCGGACCGCGTACCGCTGGCTGCCGCCGGGGTCCCCGCTGTAGCCGTCGGGTGTCGGTCAGGAGGGGGCGCCGTACTGGAGGCCGCGGCCGTCGGTGCCGGCGTACACGCGCCTGAAGACATTGGGGTCGCCGGTGATGACGCCGATGCCGCCGGTGGTGTCCTTGACGGTGCACCTCAGGTACAGGGCCTGGGAGGAGGCGCCCGGTGCGGCCCTGCCGAAGCGCGTGCGTCTTCGACGTCGACGACCTGGCTGCGGACTGGGCGGAGGAACTCCCTCACGGCACCTGCCCGGTCTGGTCCTTGCCGAGCATCTCCGTACCCGGCTTCCTCTCGGGCCAGCCTGGGCTCCGTTCAGCTCGGGATACGTGTGGCTTCAATACAGGAGGACCGCCCCTGGCCGGCTCTGCCGGGCGCGGACGTCCTGGCCGGCCATCCCGGCCCCGAGGCTTTGCCGGGGTCGTGAAGGAACTGGTCGAACAGGGGACGGCGCGAGCCTGGTGCGGTCCCGACCGGACGGCCCGGCGCCTGGCCCGGTTCGGACCCGACGCCGCCGGGGAGGTGCCCTACCTGCGACCCTTCTTGCTGCACACCCCGCACTCCCATGAGCGGGCCGCATACCTGGAAGCCCTCGCCGCCATCAACCGGGATGGCTTGGAGCACCTGTACGCCGAGGCCCTGTGGGACTGCGAGGAGACAACGCGGCTGATGGGGATCACCTCGGCACCCACGAGTCCGGAGACCCTGGGACGGATTGCTGTACGGCGCGATGATCCGATGGAGACGACCGCGGTGAAAGCCGCAGCCCGAGCACGGCTGGCAGATCCTGCCGGCCGACTGCCCTGACCCGCTTTCCGTGAACGACGGGCCCGGCCGGATCCGGGCGCCTTCCGAGCCGCTGAACGGATTCCGTGAAGCCCGTACGTTGAGTGACGGCTCACTCGGGGCTTCGGCGCAGTCGCCTGTCCCGCTGCTCGCCCACATGTCGTTCGTGTTCTCCAGGGTGGGGGGCTCGTGGCCCCATGTGTTCAGCGCGTCCGGTACGCGGTCGCGTTCGGGTCTGTGCCGGTGCTGAGCAGGCAGCGCGCGTGGTCGGCAAGCCCGTTCCGGTGCCGGGTGAGGGCGTGGTGCACGGCGGCAGCCGGTCATACCCGGCGCCACCGTGCCATCGCGAAGGAGAAGAGCCCGAAGAACGCCAGGCCCGCGGCGACGAGAGCCAGCAGCCACGGGCCCGCTGGCATCTCGGCGAAGGAGCGGAGGGCGTCGTCGACGCCCTTGGCCTCGTTCGGCTCGTAGGTCAGGGCGGCGCGCGTGACGAAGACGCCGACGACTGCGAAGACGAGGCCGCGTGCCACTCCCCCGACGACCCCCGTGACGTCCGTGAACCTCCGTTCCTTCCGGGACATCGCGCCGAGCTTCAGGTGCTTGTGGTATTTGCGCAGCGCGGCCCGGCCGGCGATCCACACGCCGGCGACGACGATGCCGACTCCGGCGAGGCCCACCAGCCACCGGCCGGCAGGCAGGTCCAGTGCCTGGGCGGTGACGTCCTTGGACTGCTGATCGCCGGAGCCGCTGCCGCTACTCTCGCCGGCGGCGAACCTCAGCACCGAGTACGCGACGAACGCGTAGAAGACGCAGCGCGCCGCCGACGCCAGGCGCTTGCGCGCCTTGTGCCCGCCCTCGCCGGCGCCACCGAACAGGGCCTCCGACAGGCGCCAGACGGCCATCCCGACAAGACCCGCCCCCAGGGCCCACAGCAGGACCGACCCCAGCGGCTGAGCCGACAGCACGGCCAGCGCACCGCCCCGGTCGGCCTGCCCGCCCGAGTCACCGAAGGCGATCCGCAGGGCGATCAGCCCGACGAGCACATACAGGACGCCCCTGGCGGCGAAGCCCCATCGTGCCGCGATGCCGACCGCCGAACCGTTCACCACACCACGCGCCCTGGCGCGCCAAGGAAACGAAAGCGTACGAGTGTTCATGCCCACCTCCCCCGTCCGCTTGCCCCTCTCCGCCTCACGGAAACCGTGGCGGCCCCGCACGCCCAGGGCTCCCGGTCAGATGCGCTGGACTGCGTGCAGCCTTCCGGGCATGCCGCACGCGGGGCGCGTAGTCGGCCCTGTGCCGCCGCGCAACGCGGCATGCGGGTCCATGAGGGGTACGACACGCCTGTCAACTCGATGTCACCGCCGGCGCCGCCCGTACCCGCGCCGTCCGGCGATCGGCACCGGGATCGTCCACGGCACCGCACCGGACACGACCTCACGGATCCGGGGTCGGGCCGGCACGAGCCGCGCGGCAGGCACCCCGGCCGCCGAACCGGCCGCCGCACGGCGCCCTGCGCGGACAGAAGGAAGGGAACAGCACCGGTCGACGCCGGGCGCCTTGGCGTGCGCGGCCGCAAGGAACCCCGCGACATCCACGCGAGTCGGGGAGGGCCACCTCGACGGCAACGTCACGGGCCTCCGCCTGCGCGGCCCGGCACGAAGCCCGGAACGTTGTCATGCGTGATTCAGGTGCCACGGGGGCCGGGGACCGGAACTCGTGCCTGCCACGATCCGCCGGCGCACTCGGCTGCCCTTGGACCCCCACTTGTTGGTGCTGCTGCCGGCTGACCGCTGCCTCCCGCCGTCGTGCGGCCGCCCCGTTGATCGGCAGGGCATCCAGTCAGCCGCGGGACTCGGACCCGCGTCCGGTGCTCGCCGCGGGCGGCTTCGTGCAGGGCGGCTCGTACGCCACACCCCGGAGGTGGCGCTCCCATTGGGTGCGGTCGGGACCGGGGCCGGTCGCCTCGCAGATCCGCCGGACGGCTGCTGACGGGGAGGCAGACCAGCTTTGGAGGACCGCGTCGGAGCCGCTGCCCTTGACGACGGCCAGAAGCGTGTCCCCTGCATCGCGGAACGCGAGCGCCGTCACGCTTCCGTCCGTGTCACGGGGGCGGCCGAGCAGGGCCGGGGCGGCGCGGTCCGTCAGGTCCCACAGCCTGAGCGAGCCGTCAGCGGCGCTCACGGCGAGGGTCCTGGAGTCCGGGCTGACCGCCATGGCCGCGATCTCGTTGGTGGGGCCGGTCAGCGGGCCGCCCAGGAGGCGGGGCCGGCCGGGGCCGGAGACGTCCCAGAGTTCGACCCGGTGGGTGAACGTGCCTATGGCCAGGGTGCGGCCGTCGGGGCTGAAGACCATCTGCTTCGCCCCCGCCACCTGGAAGCCGGGGCCGTGCGGCTCCGGGGCAGCCGCGTCGGTGACGTCCCACAGTGTGACGTGGTCGTCGAAGTCGACGGTGGCGACGAGGGGGCCTCGGGGACTCGGCAGCGCCTGCCGCATCCTTCCCTTGAGGAAACCCAGTGCGTCCGGCGCCTTGGCGGGGCGGGCGACGTGGACCCCGCTCTCTGCCTCGTAGAGGAGCAGGCCGTCCGGGCCAGGTGTGGCTGCTGCGTGGCGGACCGCGTCCGGAACGGCCAGCTTCCGGGGGCTCACCGGGTTGCGGACGTCCCACGCCTCCGTCCCGGTGGCGCGGCCGACCGTGAACGTTGCGCCGTCCGGGGCCAGCGCGGGTCGGTCCGTCCCGATGGGCACCCCGTACAGGGAGTCCACCAGCCGGGGCTGTGCAGGGTCGGCGGTGTCCCACACCGCGCTCTCGTCGGTCAGGAACCTGCCGCCGGGGCCGAACTCGGCCCAGGCGCCGGTCACCTGTCCGCTGCGCGAGGCGTGGAGCGGCGCCGGACGGTTCAGGGCGGTCAGGTCCCAGAGGCGGACGGTGTGGTCCGCGGCCGCGGCGGCCAGGGTCTTTCCGTCGGGGCTGAGGGTCAGCTGGTGGATGGCTTCCGGCTGGCCCGCGAGTTCCGGCGCGAGCAGCCTGGGGCGGGCCGGGTCGGACACGTCGCGGAACTGGACGACGCCTCCGCGGGCGTCGCCGAGACCTCCCTGCGCGGCGGTGATCAGGACCCGTCCTTCCTTGGCGAACAGGACGGAGGTGACGTGCCCGGTCTTGTCGAGGGGAGGCACCGCGGCCACCGGATGGTCCAGGTCCGACACGTCCCACAGCTGTATGCCGTCCGCGGCGACGCCGAAGCCGGCGAGCAGCCGTCCGTCCGGGGAGAAGGTGCGTACGCCTTCCAGGACGGCCGGGCCGCCGAGGGTGCCGGCCGGGGTGGGCGGAGTGTCGGGGCCGCCCACCCGCCACAGCGTGACCACGCTGTCGGGCCTGCCGAACCGGGTGACGGCCAGGGTGCGTCCGTCCGGGCTGAAGACGGAGCCCACGGACGACACCTCGCCCTCACCGGTACGAAGGGGTGTTCCGTTGGCGCGCGGCCGGGCGGGGTCGGTCACGTTCCACAGTTGCAGGGTGCCGTCGGCCTGGCCGACGGCCAGCATGTCGCCGGACGGGTTGAACACGACGCTGTAGGGATCGGGTCCCTCGGGCAGTTCGGCCGTGAGGGTGGCCCTGCCCTCGGCGGAGACCCTGTACAGCCGGACGGGGCCGCCGCCGGTCGGGGCTGCGGCCAGGACGTTGCGGCGCGGGTGGAAGCGCACGGTCACGGCACCCGGCAGCTCGTCCAGAAGCCGCAAGGTGGCGACGTCCCGCAACTGGACGGGGCCTTCGGCGGTGTTGGTGACGAGGAGGGTCCCGTCGAAGTTGAAGCGGGCATCGCGCATCGAGTCCTGCTGGCTCTTGTGGCCGACTCTCAGGACGCGGGCGGCGGGGCGGTCCGCGAGGTCGAGCACCGCACCGGCGGTCTGGGGATTGGGTGCCAGTGTCCAGGCTGCCGCCGCCAGTTGCGCTGCCGTCCCCGGGTCGGCCGCGTACAGGTCCGGGGCTCGCGTCGCCAGGAGCCTGGCCAGGGCCGTGTTGCGCTCGTCCTCGGCGCGCCCGCGCTGCTCGCCCGCGTAGAGCAGGGCGGCTCCGGTGGCCAGCAGCAGCGCGGTCAGGGCGGCGACGGCTTGGTAGAGCCGTCTGACGCCCCGGCGTTCGCGTGCCGTGGCGGCCGCCAGGAACTCCCTGACCCCGGGCGGTACGGACTGCCGGTTTCCCGGATGCTCGGCCCATGCCCGGGCGGTCGCGAGGCGGCTTCCGCGGTGCAGGAAGGACGGGTCCCGTCCGTGAGAGCGCCACCGCTCGGCGGCCTCGACCAGCGACCTCCGGACCAGGCCGCCGGCGCGTTCGTTCTCGATCCACTGCCGTAACCGGGGCCAGCCGCGCAGCAGTGCCTCGTGGCTGATCTCGACGGTGTCGTGTGCCCGTTCCCCTGCGGTGCGGCCCTGGGTGAGGAGGCGGGCGCGGGTGAAGGCCTCCACGACCGCCTCGGCGCCGCCGTCGGCGAGGTCTTCACGGACGATCCGGCGCCGTGCGGGATCGGAGTCCTCGCCGATCATCACGAGGCGCAGGAACAGGTCCTGCGCCGCCGCCCGGCCGGCGGCGTCCAGGCCTTCGTAGGTGCGTTCGGCGGTCCGGGCGAGGGCCTCGTGGATGCCGCCGGTCTCCCGGTAGCCGTCGGCGGTCATCAGGTGACCGTGGCGCCGCTGCCATGTCGCCCGCAGGGCGTGGGCGAGGAGCGGCAGCCGGCCGGCCTCCTCGGCAGTCCCGGGCAGGGCCATGCCGAGGTCGTGGAGCAGCAGGTCGACCAGGCCCGGCTCCAGTTCGAGGCCCACCGCGGCGGCGGGCAGGACGATCGCCTGCTCGATCTCGTCCCGGGACATCGGCCCGACGACGACCTGGCCGTCGCGGGCGGCCTCGCGCAGCTGCGGATAGCGGGAGCAGTGGCCGTAGAAGTCGGCGCGCAGGCCGAGGACGACCAGCGCCCGGGCGTTGGCGAGTCCGGCGAGCCGGGCTACGAAGGCCTCCCGCTGCTTCTCGTCGTCGCAGAGCGTGAACAGCTCCTCGAACTGGTCGACGATCAGGAGGAACCGCCGTCCCGGGTCGCCGGGTCCGGGGAGGGTGCGCAGGTGCTCGTCGAGGGCGGACACCGGTTCGGCGGTCGGGGTCATGATCAGCTGCGGCCAGTCCCGCGAGCGGCGTGCGGGGAGCCGGCCCTCCGAGACGGCGCGGGTCAGGCCCGCGCGCAGCAGCGAGGACTTGCCGGCCCCGGACGCAGCCACGACCAGTTGGAGGCCGGGGGTGTGGATGCGCTGCGCCAGCCGCTCCAGGAGCTCGGCCACGAGGCGGTCGCGCCCGAAGTACCACTGCGCGTCCTGGGGCCCGAAGGCGGCGAGACCCGGGTAGGGACAGTCCGTGTCGGCGGCGCCGGCCCGGTGCACGTTCGCGCCGCCGGACCGGGGGAAGTGGAGGTGCTGGTCGCGGCCGGCCACGTAGGCCGTGCCACTGCCGGCGACATCGATGTGCTGGCCGGGGGCGTCGGATGCCGGGCCGGGACCGGAGGCCGGGACCGGGGGTCCGTCGGGCGGCTGCGGCATGTCGCTCACCTGCCGTCGAAGTGCTGGTCGCGGCCGGCCACGTAGGCCGTTGCGCGGTCGCTGACGTTCACCTCCTGGCGTACCGGGGCCGGGCTCGCGGGCTCCGGCTGCCGTGCGGTGAGCTCGTCCACCGCCCGCCGGACCTCGTCCGCGAGACCCGGCCGGGCCAGCAGCAGCCGGCGCAGGCGGCGCTCCCACTCGGCGACGAGGTCTGCGGCGAGCTCCGCCTCGGCGGCCTCGCCGCCGGCCTCGCGGACGGCGGCGAGTTCACCGCCGGCCTCGACCAGCTCGGCGTCCACGACGTCCGCCCGCTCCGGGTGGACCTGCCGCCACCAGCCGACGGCGACCGCCCGCGTCCGCTCCCAGAGCGACGTGGACATGGCGCCCACCAGTGCGGTGCTCGCCGCCATCGCCAAAACCTCCAGCTCCATGCTCTTCCCGCCTTCCCCCGGATCCGGCGTGCCGGGCACCATCAGAGCAGGGCCGTCGGTGGCCCTGTCAACACAGGGACACGCCAAACTCCCTTCCAGGCAAGCAAGTTGAGGATGGTGTGGCTCGGATACGGGAGGGGCGGGTGTGACAAGGCGGGGTGGCGGCCGCGCGCCGCCGGAGCCGGGCCGGGCGTACGTCGTGAAGGCGGCGCACTCGTTTCGTGGCCGAACGGCAGCACCGGGCGCCTGCGGTCCCGGAGTCGCGCAGAGCGGCGGCGCCTCCGTCCACGTCGGTGGGAGGTGCGCGCGGCTCGCCGGTCTGCTGGCCGGTCGCCCCGGTCGGCGGCGGTATGCCTCCTCTTCACGGGCCCGCGGTCAGCGGGCGGTGCCCGGCGGGCGCGGTGATTCCCCGGGGCGAACACGCCGTCTCGGACCCTGCGGATGCGACCCCGCTTCCACGCCGTGTTCCTCTCCCCCACCGACATGGCCGGCCGGCGTACTCACCGTGCGAGGAGTCCCGCTCCGGTGGTCAGCCGCACCTCCGTGTCCGGATGTGACAGAACATGGTCATTGCGGCCGTCACAGCGGGGCGGAATGATCGGCGCATGCTCCCACCGCACAGGGTCGTCATCGCCACCTTCCCCGGCGTCGACCTGCTCAACGTCACCGGCCCGGCCGAGGTGTTCTCGATGGCCACCCGGGTCGCCGGCACCGCTCGGCCCGGGTACACCGTCCGCATCGCGACCTCCGACGGCGAACCGGTGGCCACCGCGAGCGGGATCCGGCTGGTGGCGGATCTGACGCTGGACGAGGCGCGCGGCGGCATGGACACGCTCCTGGTGTCCGGAGCCGTCCGCGTGGACGGCCACGGGGTGGAGCCCGTGCTCGATGCCGGGATCGTCGACTGGCTGCGTGAGGCGGCGCCCGGTGGCCACCGGGTGGCCTCCGTCTGCTCGGGTGCGCACCTGCTGGCCGCTGCGGGCCTGCTGGACGGACTGTCCGCCACCACCCACTGGCGTACCGCCGCGCGGCTGGCGGCCGACCACCCGCGTGTCCGGGTCGATTCCGACCCGATCTTCATCCGGGAAGGCCGTGTGTGGACCTGCGCCGGCATCGCCTCGGGAATGGACATGGCGCTGGCCATGGTCACCGAGGACCACGGACCGGAACTCGCGCTGGCCACCGCGCGCACGATGGTCATGTACCTCAAACGCGCCGGTGGACAGAGCCAGTTCAGCATGCCGCTGACGGTTCCGGCCGACCCCGGCGACCGGATCGACGACCTGCGCGCCTGGATCGGCGAGCACCTCACCGAGGACCTTTCCGCCCAGGCCCTGGCGGGGCGGCTGCACGTGAGCGTGCGGCACTTCTCCCGGCTGTTCCTCCGGCGCACCGGCATCACCCCGGCCGCCTACGTCGAATCCGTCCGGCTGGAGGCCGCCCGCCGGCTGCTCCAGGACAGCAGCCGCGGCCTGGCCGAGATCGCCGCCCTCAGCGGCCTCGGCTCCGTGGAGAGCCTGCACCGTTCCTTCCGCCGCCGCCTCGGCACCACCCCCGCCGAATACCGGCGCCGCTTCCGCTAGTCCTTACGCCCCCGACCGCCCGCGGAGCACCGCGCGGCGGAAGACCGCCATGCCCGAGGAGAACAGCGTGTCCCGAACCAAGGTCATCCCGATACCGGTCATGGGCCGGCACACCGTCAACGCGTACCTTCTGCTGGGCCGCCGGCCCGTCATCGTGGACGCGGGAACGCCCGGCAGCGGCCGCAGGATCCACGACCAGGTCGCCGCACACGGGGTGGACCCCGCCGACGTGTCCCTGATCATCGTCACGCACGGCCACATCGACCACTTCGGCGCCGCCGCCGAGCTGCACCGCCTGACCGGGGCACCGGTGGCGGGGCACATCGCCGACCTCGGTCCCTTCCGCACCGGACGGGCCCGCGAGCCCTACCTGCCCACCGGCCCGATGGGCCGCCTCATGGCCAGGCACAGGAACCTGCACCTCAAGGTCGAACCGTTCGAACCCGAGGTGGTCGTGACCGGCGAAACCGACCTGGAGGACTTCGGCGTCACAGCACGCATCATGCCCACCCCCGGACACACCGCCGGATCGATCTCGGTCCTCACCGGAGAAGGAGACCTCGTCGCCGGCGACCTGATCGCCAACTCCTTCTTCGGTCTCGTCCAGGGCCGGCCGGCCAACCCTCCCTTCCACGACGACCCGCTGCTCAACCTCGCCAGCCTGCGCACGATGCTCGCCCTGAACCCCACCCGGCTCCACGTCGGGCACGGCACCCCCCTCGAACCCGACCGCGTCCGGCGCTGGGCCTCCCGCGAACACCGTCGGCTCTCCCTGCTCGAGCGAACCGGACGCCTCCGCACCCGCACGGAAACCGACACAGCCTGACCGCAGGCCGAGCCAGGACAGGAACGCTCTGCGCTCCCGGGACAGTTGCCGGGCGCGCAGAGTCAACTCCCCCCGCCGGTACGGCCGTACGTTCGGGTGGTGCCCGGCGCGGGGAACCGCGCGGCGGGCACCCGACCACGTCAGCCGACCTGCATACAGCAGAGGGGACCCCCATGTTCGACGCCACCCGGGTACACGCCGCTCCGAGCGCAGACCTCCTCACCCCCGACAACGCCCTGATGCTGTTCGTCGACCACCAGCCGCAGATGTTCTTCGGAACCGGCAGCGGCGACCGGACCGCCATCATCAACAGCACGGTCGGCCTGGCCAAGGCCGCGCGCGCCTTCGGCGTTCCGGCGGTCCTGACCACCGTGGCCGCCGAGTCCTTCTCCGGACCCCTGCTGCCGCAGCTGGCCGCGGTCTTCCCCGACGAGAAGCCGATCGACCGCACGAGCATGAACGCCTGGGAGGACGAGGCGCTGGTCGAGGCGGTCAAGGCCACCGGCCGCAAGAAGATCGTCCTGTCCGGCCTGTGGACCGAGGTCTGCCTGGTGCTGCCCGCGCTGTCCGCTCTCGCGCAGGGCTACGAGGTGTACGTGGTCACCGACGCCTCCGGCGGGGTCACCCCGGCCGCCCACGAGCACGCGATCGCCCGCATGACGGCCGCCGGCGCCGTTCCGGTGACGTGGGTGCAGGTGCTGCTGGAGCTCCAGCGCGACTGGGCCCGGCAGGAGACCTACGGCGCCGTCGTCGAGGTCGTCAAGGAACACGCGGGGGCCTACGGCCTGGGCGTCGTGTACGCGCAGGGCATCCTCGGCGCGCACGCCGCAGGCTGACGCCGTGGACACCGGCCTCCTGGCGCTGCGCCTGCTGGTCGGCCTGCTCATCGCGGGCCACGGCGTGCAGAAGGTCAGCACGCACCTCGGCGGCAGGGGCCTGGCGGGCGGAGCCGAGGAGTTCCGGGCCGACGGGTTCCGCGGCGGCGTCCTCACCGCACTCGCGGCGGGCGGCGGCCAGATCGGCTCGGGGCTGCTGCTCGCCGCCGGCCTGCTGACGCCGCTCGCCGCGACGGGGGCCATCGGGGTGATGACCGTCGCCCTCACCGTGAAGCGGCCCAACGGGCTGTGGGTGCAGAACGACGGCTACGAGTACCCGCTCGTCCTCATCGGCGCCGCCGCCGCGCTGGCCGCCACGGGCCCCGGAGCCTGGTCCCTCGACCGGCTGCTCGGCCTGGCGCCCTACCCGCTGTGGTGGACCGTCCCCGTACTCGCCGCGGGGGTCGCCGGCGGCCTGCTCACCCGGCTCGCCCTGCACCGGCCCGCCGCCTAGAGACCGCCCAGGACCGCGGCCGCACCCGGACAGGTCCGGCCGCCCGCCTCCCCGACCAGGGGGCGGCCGGACCCCCTCAGCCGCCCCCTTACCGGCCGGACCGGCCGCATCCCGCCGTCCCGGCCCCGACCGCTTCCTCCCACGGCCCACCGGCCCTCCCACCCGACACCCGCCGTCCGCACACAGCGGCGGCCGGAACGCACCGAAGGACTGCCCATGCCCTTTATCGACGTCGCCGAAGGCAACAGCGCCCCCGTCCGCCTGTACTACGAGGACCACGGCGCCGGCCGCCCCGTCGTGCTGATCCACGGCTGGCCCCTCAACGGGGCCTCCTGGGAGAAGCAGACCGCCGCGCTGCTGGCCGCCGGCCACCGCGTGATCACGTACGACCGGCGCGGCTTCGGCCGCTCCGACCAGCCGGCCGACGGTTACGACTACGACACGTTCGCCGCCGATCTGCACACCCTGCTCGGCACGCTCGACCTGCGCGACGCCGTGCTCGTCGGCTTCTCCATGGGCAGCGGGGAAGTCACCCGCTACCTCGGGACGTACGGCTCGGAGCGGGTCTCCAAGGCCGTGGTGATCGGCGTCGTCCCGCCGTTCCTGCTCAAGACCGGCGACAACCCGGGCGGCGTC
>NZ_RPSE01000459.1:0-4565 GCF_003949955.1 Streptomyces sp. WAC05292 | reverse complement strand
GGTCGGGTGGCCGGGGGTGGGCGACGGGTCCGCCTCCCCTGCCGGGGCACGGGCGGGGCCCGTGGATGCGGCCGCCTCGGGCAGGCGCAGCGTGAACGTGGAGCCCTGGCCCTCCGAGCTCCACACGCTGACCTCCCCGCCGTGGGAGGCCGCCACATGCTTGACGATCGCGAGGCCGAGGCCCGTTCCCCCGGTGGCGCGGGAGCGGGCCGGGTCGACGCGGTAGAAGCGTTCGAAGATCCGCTCGCGGTCCTTCTCGGGGATGCCTATGCCCTGGTCGGTGACGGAGATCTCGATCAGGTCGCCGCCCGGGGCGGTGACGCGGCGGGCGGCGATCCCGACGCGGGTCCGGGCCGGACTGTAGTTGACGGCGTTCTCCACCAGGTTGCCCAGGGCCGCCGCGAGCTGGCCGCGGTGCCCCCAGACGCGCAGGTCGGCGGTGCCGCCGGAAGCCATGGTGATGTGCTTCGCGGACGCGGTGTGGCGGCAGCGGTCGATCGCCTCCTCCACCAGCGTGTCCACGCGGACGGGCTCGGCGTCGTCCAGCGGGTCGTCGTTCTGCACCCGGGACAGGTCGATGAGCTCCTGTACGAGGTTGATCAGGCGGGTCGCCTCGATCTGCATGCGGCCCGCGAAGCGGCTGACCGCCTCGGGGTCGTCGGCGGCGTCCATGACGGCCTCGGACAGCAGGGAGATCGCGCCCACCGGCGTCTTCAGCTCGTGCGAGACGTTCGCGACGAAGTCGCGGCGCACGGCCTCGATGCGGCGGGCCTCCGTGAGGTCCTCGACCAGCAGCAGCACCAGCCGCGAGCCGAGCGGCGCCACGCGCGCCGAGACGGCGAGGGCCTCCCCGCGGCCGGTGCCGCGGCGCGGCAGGTCCAGCTCGACCTGGCGTATCTCCCCGTCGCGGCGGGTGTCGCGCGCCATGTGCAGCATCGGCTCCACGGCGAGCCGGCCGCCGCGGACGAGCCCGAGGGCGTACGCCGCGGAGCTGGCCTTGACCACCGCGTCGCCCTCGTCGAGCACGACGGCGGAGGAGCGGAGCACCGACAGCACGGTGTCGACCCCGGGCGGGAGCACCGCGTTCAGGTCGGGGCGCATGGAGCTCCGGGTGGGGCGGGCCTGGTCGCGCTCGCTCCAGCGGAACGCCAGCGTGGCGACGACACCGGTGCAGGCACCGGCGATCGCTGCAGCTGCGGCGACCGCCGCGTTCACGTCCATGCGTCCAGGTTAAGCAGGCGCGACGGCACTTCCCCAGCCGTTCGGGGGGTGCCTCGAACAGTCGTCGCCCAGAGTTCACCGGGGCGACGGAGCCGATTCACTTCCGGTGCCGGAGTCGGACGCGTACGCCGTCCAGCGTGGCACCGTGGGGCTGAAGCCCGCATCCGGGCCGGCCCCCGGGCACCGCGCAGTAGGCCAAGAGAGGGACACCATGCGTGACGCGTACCACGAGGAACTGGACTCGATCGGCGAGAGCCTCGTCGAGATGGCCCGGCTGGTGGGCTCCGCCATCGGGCGGGCCACGACGTCCATGCTCGACGCCGACCTGAAGCTCGCCGAGAGCGTCATCGCGGCCGACCAGAAGATCGACGACCTCCAGCACGACCTGGAGGCCCGCGCCATCGCGCTCCTCGCCCGGCAGCAGCCGGTCGCCACCGACCTGCGGATCGTGGTGACCTCGCTGCGGATGAGCGCCGACCTGGAGCGCTCCGGCGACCTCGCGCAGCACGTGGCCAAGCTCGCGCGGCTGCGGTTCCCGGACGCGGCGGTCCCGCGGGACCTGCACGCGACGATCCTGGAGATGGGGCAGCTGGCGCAGCGGCTGATGGCGAAGGCCGCCGAGGTGATCATCACGAAGGACGTGGACCTGGCGCTCCAGCTGGAGACGGACGACGACGAGATGGACCAGCTGCACCGCACGCTGTTCCAGCACCTGATGGACGACCGCTGGAAGCACGGCATCGAGACGGCGGTGGACGTGACGCTGCTGGGCCGCTACTACGAGCGGTTCGCGGACCACGCGGTGTCGGTGGCCAAGCGCGTCGTGTACCTGGTGACGGGCGAGCACGCGGACGAGCTGCAGGCGCCGGTCCCGCCGGAGGAGGTCTGACCGGGCGGCCGGCGGCCCGGGTCCGGACCCTGCACGGGCGCCGTCGAGCCCCTGTGCGCCGTTGACGCGCCCGTGCGGCTGGGCATGAATGAGGCGGAAGGCAGTAGGCCCACGCGTACACCGCCTGCGAGGAGGAACCATGCCCGATTCCCCCGTCCCCGTCACTCCGGAGTCCGAGAGGGAGCCGGCTCCGGAGCCGCTGCGGCTGCCGCTGCTCGCGGCCTGCGGCTGCGGCTCGGGCTGCGGCTGCGGCTGCCAGTCCGGAGCCCCCTGCCAGTGCGGCGGCTGACACCGCCCACGACCGCCCCGCCGAACACCCGGGAGCCCCCCCCGCCCGCGCATGCCGCGGCCAGGGGGCTCCCGCGTACAGGCTTTTCGCCGGTTTCACCGGTACCGGGACGCGCCGGCCGCTACGCTGCGCAGTCCGGACAGCGGTCCACGAGGCGGGGGGAGCCCGATGAGGCGCAAGGACCCGGAGTACCAGCCTGCGGTGGAGGCCGCCGCGGCGATCCTGCGGCGGCAGGCCCGCCGGGGGAAACCACTCACGTACGGCGATCTGAGCGCCGAGCTGGCGAAGCAGGGCTTCGACTCGGTCCCGCCCCACCGCGGAGTGATGACCTACCTGCTCAAGGACGTGTGCCTGCACGGCAACGAGGACGGCCGGGCGCCGATGCTCTCGGCGATCGTGGTGAACAAGGCGAGCCGCCGGCCCTCCGAGCAGTTCTCGGTCCTCGCGCGCTCCGCCCCCTTCTCCCGGCCGGCCGACTGGACCTGGCAGGACGAGCAACGGGACGTTTTCGCCCGGTACGGCGAGGAGTGACGGCCGGGAGCCCCCGGCCCGCGGACGACGCGGGCCGACGGCTCCTTCGGGCCGGTCCTTACTTCTTCTTGCCCTGGTTCTTGACGGCCTCGATGGCGGCCGCCGCGGCCTCCGGGTCGAGGTACGTGCCGCCCGGGTTGAGGGGCTTGAAGTCGGCGTCGAGCTCGTACGCGAGCGGGATGCCGGTCGGGATGTTCAGGCCCGCGATGTCGGCGTCGGAGATGCCGTCCAGGTGCTTCACCAGGGCGCGCAGCGAGTTGCCGTGCGCGGCGACCAGGACGGTGCGGCCGGCCAGCAGGTCCGGGACGATGCCGTCGTACCAGTACGGCAGCATGCGGCCGACGACGTCCTTCAGGCATTCCGTGCGCGGGCGCAGCTCCGGCGGGATCGTCGCGTAGCGCGCGTCGTCCGACTGGGAGAACTCGGTGCCGTCCTCGAGCGGCGGCGGCGGGGTGTCGTAGGAGCGGCGCCACAGCATGAACTGCTCCTCGCCGAACTCGGCGAGCGTCTGCGCCTTGTCCTTGCCCTGGAGGGCGCCGTAGTGGCGCTCGTTCAGGCGCCAGGAGCGGTGGACCGGGATCCAGTGGCGGTCGGCGGCCTCCAGGGCCAGCTGCGCGGTGCGGATGGCGCGCTTCTGGAGGGAGGTGTGCACGACGTCGGGGAGCAGGCCGGCGTCCTTCAGCAGCTCACCGCCGCGGACCGCCTCCTTCTCGCCCTTCTCGTTGAGGTTGACGTCCACCCAGCCGGTGAACAGGTTCTTCGCGTTCCACTCGCTCTCGCCGTGGCGGAGCAGGATCAGCTTGTACGGTGCGTCGGCCATGCACAGGAGCCTAATGGACGGCTCCGGCGGGCGGCACGCGGTGCCGGGGCCCTCGCGGATTGACGGTACGCGTCAATCCGGTGGCTTCCGGAACGCACCGAACCGTAGGGTGCGGACTGCTGGGGAGACACTTACATGTTCGGGGGGATCGCGTCATGTCCGCGGGAAGTCTCATACGTGCCGCACGCGAGAGCGTGGAGGGGCTGCCACGGGCGTTCTGGTGGCTGTGGGCGAGCACGCTCGTCAACCGGCTGGGGGCGTTCGTCGCCACGTTCATGGCGCTGTACCTGACGCTGGAGCGCGGCTACTCGGCGTCGTTCGCCGGGCTCGTCGCGGCGCTGCACGGGCTGGGCGGGGTGGTGTCCTCGCTGGTGGCGGGGGTGATGACGGACCGGCTGGGGCGGCGGCCCACGATGCTGGCGGCGAACCTGGCCACGGCCGGGTCGGTGGCCCTGCTCGGGTTCATGGAGCATCCGGCGGCGATAGCCGCGGTGGCCATGCTGGTGGGCATGGCCTCGAACGCCTCCCGCCCGGCGGTGTCGGCGATGCTGGCGGACATCGTCCCGCCCGAGGACCGGGTGCGGGCCTTCGCCCTGAACTACTGGGCCATCAACCTGGGCTTCGCGATCAGCTCGGTCGCCGCGGGGTTCGTCGCCGAGTACAGCTACCTGGCGGGCTTCCTCGGGGAGGCGGCGCTGACGCTGGTGTGCGCGGTGCTCGTGTTCGTGAAGCTGCCCGAGTCGCGGCCCGCGGCGACCGAGCTGATCGCGAAGCCCAGGTTGATGGCCCAGTAGTTCAGGGCGAAGGCCCGCACC
>NZ_RPSE01000458.1:0-4585 GCF_003949955.1 Streptomyces sp. WAC05292 | reverse complement strand
GGCAGGGCGGCTGCGGCGGTGGCGGCGAGCGCGGCGGCGGCGACGGCCGCGGGCAGGGTCCACCTCGGCTGGTTGCGCATGCGGTGAGGGCATCACGCAGGCCGGTGCCGGTCAACGACATACGGGGCGTGGCGCGGCCCCTCCGGGAGCACCGCCGGTGTGCGCCGGTGCGCCCCGCCGCCCGGGTGCGGGCCCGTACGGGTGGTTTTCCGTGCCGCGGGCGGCCCCCGGGAGGGTGACGGTTTCCGTCCGCCGGGCGCCGGGGCGCGGCGCCGTCCCCGTACCGGACGCGGCCGTGCGGCCGCTTCTCGGCCATCCGGGCTGCGGTGCTCAAGCCGTCGCGTGCCGCGGCCCGATGAAGGGGAGGCCGTACCTCGGAAGCGTTCCCGGCGCCGATGAGGTGCGGCTCCGTCGTGCCGATCCCCGCCCCCATGGAGTCCCCGTGCGCCTGCTCACCGGTCTGGCGACCGCCCTCGCCCTCACCCTGGCCCCCGCCGCCGTCGCCGGCCCGGCGTCCGCGAGCACCCCGGAGCCGACGCCGGTCCCGCTGCTGACCGCGGAGAACGCGATCCCGGGCAGGTACATCGTCACCCTCGACGCCGGGGTGGACGGGGCGAAGCTGGCCGAGCAGCTCAAGCTGAAGCCGTCCTTCGTGTACAGCAAGGCCGTGAACGGCTTCGCGGTGGCGATGACGACGAGCCAGCTCGCCGCGGTCCGTCTGGCGCCCGGCGTGAAGTCGGTGGAGGAGGACGCGGAGGTGTCGGCGCCGCTGCAGCCGGCGGCCGGTCCGGCGCTGCGGGCCCCGGCCGCGACGTGGGGCCTGGACCGGATCGACCAGCGGGGCCTGCCGCTCGACGGGACGTACACGCCGACCGGCAGCGGCGCCGGGGTGACGGCGTACGTCATCGACTCGGGCATCGACTACCAGCACGCCGAGTTCGGCGGGCGCGCCGTGTTCGGCTTCGACGCGATCGGCGACGGCCGGCAGGGCCTCGACTGCAACGGGCACGGCACGCACGTCGCGGGCACGGTCGCCGGGAAGACGTACGGGGTGGCGACGAAGGCGAACCTGGTGTCGGTGCGCGTGCTGGGCTGCGACGGGCGGGGCGCCTGGTCGGGGATCATCGCGGGCTTCGACTGGGTCGCGAAGAACGCCCGCCAGCCGGCCGTCGCGAACGCCTCCCTCGGCGGCGACCGCTCGACCACCGTCAACGCCGCCGCGACGGCGCTGTCGGACGCGGGCGTCCTGCCGGTCGTCGCGGCCGGCAACGAGGCGCGCGACGCGTGCAACGTGTCGCCGGCGTCGGCGGCCCGCGTCCTGACGGTCGGCGCGTCGAACGCGTACGACCAGGAGACGGACTTCTCGAACTACGGGCCGTGCGTGAACCTGTACGCGCCCGGGCAGGACGTGGTGTCGGCGCGCCTCGGCGGCGGCACCGTCGCCCTGAACGGCACGTCGATGGCGTCGCCGCACGTCGCGGGGATCGCCGTGCTGTACCGGCAGGCCCACCCGACGGAGACGCCGGCGCAGATCTACACGTACCTGAAGCAGAACGCGACGAAGGGCGTCCTGACCCGCGTCAGCACGGGCAGCCCGAACGAACTCCTCTTCACGTCCGGCCTCTGACCGGCCACGGTACTTCTCGGCCTCCCGCCCGCGGGCGCTCCGGGTGGAGCGCCGCGGCGGACGCCCGGGAGCGGGATTGGCCGGTTCCTGCCGGTCGACCGGCCGTACGGCCGCCCGGGCGGCCACCGGGGCCGGGCCGTTCGGGCAGCCGGTGCGGCTCGTGCGGACGGGCCGCGCCGCCCGGCCGGACGGAGAGCGGGCCCGCCGCGTCCGGCCGAGGCCGGGCGGGTGCCCGTACGGCCTGTCAGGCGGCGTCGCGGAAGTGCGCGAGCAGCGCGTCCGCCTCGGCGGTGTTGCCGGAGATGGTGTCGAAGGCGAGTTCCTCGGGCACGGCCGGGCCCCACAGCCAGCGGTGGTGGCAGCTGAAGCAGAAGACCAGCTCGAAGAGGAGGCCCTCGTCGGCGCCGAAGGCCCGCAGGCCCCAGCCGGGGGCGAAGCACAGGCGGGCGTCCCCGGGCGGCATGGACGAGATCAGGTCGAGGGAGTCTGCGGCCTGCCGGCCGGTCCACCGGCTGACGACGGGGCCGGTCATGGGCCGGCCGTAGCGTTCGGGGCGGGCGGCGAGGCGGACGACCTCGACGACGGCGGCGGCTGCGACGGCTTCGGGGGGGAGCGTCATGCGGGCAGTCTGGCCGCCGGAGCCACATTTACGCCATAGCGGGCGTGTTGGCCGGTGGGGCGGTGGCCGGATCCTTTCCCCCGTCGGTGTTCAGCTCGGCCAGCATGCGGTCGGTGAAGCCGAAGAACCAGGTGGCGGCGAAGCCCACGAGGTATCCGACGGCGAGCCCGCCCGCGTAGATCGCGGCGGTCGTTCCCATCCCGGAGCGCCCGTCGAGCAGCGGGAACAGCGCCCACCCGGACGGGCCGATCGCGGTCGAGCCGAAGACGCTGCCCAGCTGGTTGAACAGGCCGATGAACGCGCCGCCCGCGGCGCCGCCCGCGCAGGCGGTGACGAAGGGCCGGCCCAGCGGCAGCGACACCCCGTAGATGAGGGGCTCGCCGACGCCGAGGAAGCCTGCGGGGAGCGCGGACTTGATGACGGTGCGCAGGGAGCGGTTGCGGGGCAGCCGGCAGTACACGGCGAGCGCGGCGCCCACCTGTCCGGCGCCGGCCATGGCGAGGATCGGCAGCAGGACCGTGTAGCCGCTCTGCTCGATGAGGGTGGTGTGGATGGGGATGAGCGCCTGGTGCAGGCCGAGCATGACGAGCGGCAGGAAGAGGCCGCCGAGGACGAGCCCGGCGAAGGCGCCGCCGGTGTGCAGGAGCCAGCCGGCGAAGGCGCCGATGGCGGCGGCGATCTCGCCGGCGAGGAACATCAGGCCGAAGAGGGTGGCGAGGCCGGCCGTCAGGACGGTGACGGTGGGGGTGACGAGGTTGTCGAGGGCCTCGGGCACCCAGGTGCGGCACCACTTCTCCACGCAGACGGCGAGCAGCGCGGCGGCGAGCGCGCCGAGGACGCCGCCCTGGCCGGGGGTGAGGTGCTGGCCGAAGGCGTCGATCTTCGCCACGCCCGGGAAGACGATGATCGCGGCGACGGCGCCGCCGAGGACGGGGGTGCCGCCGAACTCCTTGGCGGTGTTGAAGCCGACGAACACGGCGATGAGGGACATGAAGCCGGAGGCGATGGCGGCGAGCGCGGGGACGACGGTGGGCAGCAGGCCCGCGTTGGCGAGGAGGCCGTTCAGGCCGGCGATGATGCCGCAGCCGATGAGGGCGGGGATGAGCGGGACGAAGATGTTCGCGATGCGGCGCAGCGCCAGTTTGACGGGGGTGGCGTTGCGGGCGCTGCCGGGCGTACTGGGCGTCGTCGACGAGCGAGCGGTCGCGCAGCCCGATGCGCAGCCGTGTCATGCAGTGCGCGATCGAGGTGACGTTGTCCGGGCCGCCGACCAGGGGGAGGATCGCGGCGGCCGTGTCGCGGTGCTTGTCTGAGGGCATGGGGTGATCGCCTTGTGTTGGAGGGCGGGATGAGGGGCGGTGGCCGGTCAGCGGGCTGGCGGGGCGCCGTCGGCCGCGGGGCCGGGGCCGTCGGGTGCCGCCGTGTGGGTGAGGGCCGCGCGGAGGTGGCCGTGCGAGGCGGTGAGCAGGGCGGAGGCGGTCGGGCCGTCGACGCCGGCGAGGAGGACGAGGATCGCGGCCTTCACCTCGCCGCCCGCGGCGGCCAGTGCGCCCTCCACCTCGTCGTCGCCGGCGCCGGTGGCGAGGGCGACGATGCGGCGGGAGCGTGCGCGCAGCTTCTCGTTGGAGGCCCGCAGGTCGACCATCAGGTTTCCGTACGTCTTGCCGAGCCGGATCATCGTGATCGTCGAGATGAGGTTGAGGACGAGCTTCTGCGCGGTGCCCGCCTTCAGGCGGGTGGACCCGGTGAGCAGTTCGGGGCCGACGACGACCTCGATGCCGTGCTCGGCGGCCGCGGCGAGCGCGGAGCCGGCGTTGCAGGACAGGCCGACGGTGAGGGCGCCGCGGGCGCGGGCGTACGCGACGGCGCCGAGCGCGTACGGGGTGCGGCCGGAGGCGGAGATCCCGACGACGCTGTCCTCGGCGGTGAGCTTCAGCGCGGCGAGGTCGGCGGCGGCCAGCTCGGGCGAGTCCTCGGCGCCCTCGACGGCCTGCACCATGGCGGAGGGGCCGCCCGCGATCAGGCCGACGACCTGTCCGGGGCCGGTGCTGAACGTGGGCGGGCACTCGCTGGCGTCGAGGACGCCCATCCGGCCGGCGGTGCCGGCGCCCGCGTAGACGAGGCGGCCGCCGCGGGACATGCGGGCGGCGATCGCGTCGACGGCGGCGGCGATGGCGGGCAGCTCGGCGGCGACGGCGGCGGGGACGCCGGCGTCCTCGGCGTTCATGAGGCGGGCGAGGGCGAGGGTGTCGAGCCGGTCGATCTCGGCGAGGTCGGGCCGGAAGGCCTCGGTGGTCAGGGTGTCGAGCTGGGCGCGCAGCGCGGCGTCGGCGGTCACG
>NZ_RPSE01000457.1:0-4621 GCF_003949955.1 Streptomyces sp. WAC05292 | reverse complement strand
GCGGCCGCCGCCGGGGCCGCTGCCTCCGGCGCGGCGTCCGCGGCGGCTGCCGCTGCCCCGGACGCGGGCGCCTCGGCCGGGGCGGTTTCCTTCCGGAGGGACGCCCCTGCGGGCCCGCCCGGGACCTCCGCCTCCGCGGCGGGCGCGGCGGCCGAGGCGGGGCCCTTGCCCAGCGACGGCGCGGCCGACTCAGGCGCGGCGGTGGCCGCCGCCTCCGGCGCGGGTGCCGCGGCTGCGGCCGGGTCCTTGCGGAGGGACGGCCTTGCGGGCTCGCCCGGGGCCGCTGCCTCGGGCGCGGGCGCCTCGGCTGTGGCCGGGTTTTTCCGGAGGGCCGGCCTTGCGGGCTCAGCCGGGACCTCTGCCTCCGGCGCGGGTGCCGCGGCTGCGGCGGGGTCCTTGCGGAGGGACGGCCCTGCGGGCTCGCCCGGGGCCGCTGCCTCGGGCGCGGGCGCCTCGGCCCGGCTTTCCGCCTCCGGCGCGGGCGCCGTGGCCGGGCTTTCCGCCTCCGGCGCGGGCGCCTCGGCCGGGGTTTCCGCCTCCGGCGCGGGCGCCTCGGCTGCGGCGGGGTCCTTGCTGAGCGACGGCGCGGCCGGCTCGGGCGCGGCGGTGGCCGCCGCCTCCGGCGCGGGTGCCGCGGCCGGGGCAGGGGGCTGCGAGGGCTCTGCGCCGGGCTCCGGAGACTTCCGGAGCGACGGCTTCGCGGCCGGTGCCGGAGTCGGCTCCGCCTCCGGCCGGTGAACGGGTGTGCCCTCGTGCTCCGGCTCCGAGGGGGTGCCGGGCGGGTTCGGAGGCGTGCTCATGGAGTGGGGGTTGTCCTCGCGTCATGCGGTCTGATGATCCGAAAGACTGCCACGGGCCGGGGGGCCCGCCAAACGAGTTCCCCCCGGGGCCCCGCGCTGTGGCCCGCCGCACTCGGACCGCAGGCAACGCATTCGCCCCGGGGCACGTCTTCCAGGCCGGAGCCACCCCCGGAGGGACGCGGCACCTGCACGGCGACGACGCGCACGACCGGCGCGGCGGCCGCCGCCGCAGCGCCCGACGGGTGGCCGGGGGAGTGCGGAGGGGAGCGGATCCCGTCGCGCCCGCACCCGGGCCGGCATCCGCGCAGATTACGGGGACCGCAGTCTTGAGGATGATGTAAACATGGCCATACGGGCTGAAAAGCGCACGAACCATGACGGGCGCGCGGTACGCACGAGCCACACGTGGCGCGCGGGCCGCACGCGGCACACGGCACGCACAGGGCACACGCGGCACACCGGCCAGGCGGGCCAAGCGGGCCAGACGGGCCAGAGGGGTCAGGAAGGCCACCCCGAGTCCCGCCGGTTCTGGTCCGTCACCGGCTGGGCCGGGGTCACCCTCTTCGGCGCGGCCACCGCCGCCGACGCCTGGCTGCCGCTGAGCTGCACGCCCACCGCCGACCCCGTGTGCGCGGCCCGGGAGACCGCCGGGCTCGTGCCCGCCACGCACCAGGCCCACGCCGTCAGCAGCAGCCTCGCCATGACCGGCGCCCTCGTCGGCATCATCGCCCTCACCGTCGCCGCCCGCCGCTACCGCATCTTCGCGCCCCTCGCCGCCCACGGCCCCGCCCTCGTCGCCATGGAGCTGATCGCCACCGCCTGGACGCTGACCGCCATAGCGATGTTCACCGCCGGCCGCGGCACCTGGGCCCTCGGTGCCGGGCAGCGCCTCCAGGTCCTCCTCGTCGCGCTGTGGCTCGGCCTGCTGGCCTGGTCGGTGCACAAGGAGCGGCGTACGTGACCCACGGGACGCCCGGCACCCACGGGACGCCCGGGGAGGGGGATCCGCTCTTCGTCCGCGTCGACGGCACCGCCCTGCACGTCGTCGTCGACGGCGCCGGGCCGCCCGTCGTGCTGAGCGCCGGGCTCGCCATGGCCTGGTTCGACTGGGACCCCGTCGCCGCGCTGCTCGCCGCCGCGGGCCGCACCGTCATCCGCTTCGACCGCCCCGGCCACGGGCTGAGCGGCCCCGCGACCGCCCCGCCCACCGCCGCCGGCGAAGCCCGCCGCATCGCCCGGCTGCTCGACGCCCTCGGCCTGGGCGGCACCCCCGCCACCGTGGCCGGGCACTCGATCGCCGCCTTCCACGCCGAGGCCTTCGCCCGCCTGTACCCGCGGCGCACCGCCGCGCTGGTCCTCCTCGACGGCAGCGTCGAGGAACACCCTCGCACCCTCCTGCCGCCCGCCCTGCGCACCGGCGCGGCCCGCGCCGCGGGCCGCGTCCTCTCCGCCGCCGGGCTGCCGGCAGCGCTCGGCCCCGCCGCCCGCCGGGCCGCCGTCCGCCTCTCCCGGACCGGCGGCGCCGACCCCGCCCCTCGGGACCTCGTACGCCGCTGCTACCGCACCGGCCGCGTCTGGCGCGGGGTGCTGCTGGAGAACTCCCGCTACCCGGACATGGCCGCCGAGGTCCTCGCGCTGCGCGCCCGGCACCCGCTGGCCGCGCCCACGACCGTCCTCGCCGGCGACGACGGCTCCGGCAGCCGGGCCGCGGCCCGCTGGCTGGCCCGGCAGCGCGCGCTCGCCTTCGAACTCGGCGCCCGCTTCGAGGCCGCCGAGCCCGCCGGCCACCTGGTCATGCTGGACCGGCCGCAGCAGGTGGCCCGGGCCGTCCTCGGGGATGCCGCCGATCAGCGGCGGGCGTAGACCTTCTCGACGAAGCCCGCGAGCTGCTCGTCCGACAGGTGCTGCGCAAGGTCCGCCTCGCTGATCATGCCGACGAGGCGCTTGTTCTCGATGACCGGCAGGCGCTTGATCTGATGGGACTCCATCTCGTCCAGGACGTCCGAGACGTCGGCGTCCGCCGCGATCCAGCGGGGCGTGCCCTCGCACAGGTCGCCGCAGGTCACCCGGCCCGGGTCGTGGCCGGCCGCCACGCACTTCACGACGATGTCGCGGTCGGTGACGATGCCGCAGAGCCGCTCGTCGGCGTCGCTGACGGGCAGGGCGCCGACGTTCAGCCGGCGCATGAGCTCGGCCGCCCGGTCCAGGGTCTCCGTCGCCGGGATCCACTGGGCCCCGGGGTGCATGATGTCTGCCGCTGTGGTCATGGCGTCAACCTCCTGAGCATGCCGTTGCGCCGGCCGGCGCGGGCGCGCCACGCGCCCGCCGCGGAGCCCCGGCGGGGCCGGCCGGCGGGTGGAGGGCCGCAACCGGCGCCCTCCCACCCACCGTACGGGCGCGCCCCGTCACCCGCGCGGCGCAGCCCCGCGGGCCCGGAGCATGTCCGCCATCAGCGTCAGCTCGGACTGCTGCGCCTCGACCATGCCCTGGGCCAGCGCCCGCTCGGCGGGCGTCAAGCACTGCACGGCGCAGCCGCGGGCCATCGCCACACCGCCCTTGTGGTGGTCGGTCATCAGCTGGAGGAACAGCACCTCCGCGTCCCGGCCCTGCGCGGCGCCGAGCGCGGCGATCTCGTCCTTGGCGGCCATGCCGGGCATCAGCGCGCCCGGCTTGGCGGGGACGCCGTCCACGGCGTGGCCGCCGTGGGAGCCGTCGGCGCCACCGTGCCCGCCGTGGGAGCCGTCGGTGCCACCGTGCCCGCCGGCGGGGGCGTCGTTGCCGGCGGCGGGGGCCATCCAGGACATCGGCGGCTCGCCCGCCAGCACCTTCGGCAGCCCCCACAGGTCCAGCCAGCCCAGCAGCATGCCGCGCTGGTTCGCCTGCGTGTTCGCGATGTCGTAGGCGAGGCTGCGGACCGCCTCGTCCTGCGTGCGGTCCCGTACCAGGAACGACATCTCCACCGCCTGCTGGTGGTGCACCGCCATGTCCCGGGCGAAGCCCGCGTCCGGCGAGTACAGGGCGGGCGTCCGGGCGGCGGCCCCGGCGGTGCGCCCGCCGCTCGCGGCGGCGACCGTGGCCGCCACCGCGAAGAGCAGGGCGAGCAGCACCGCGGAGCCGGCCGCCCAGTACGTACGCCTCACTTGCCGGCCACCCCCATCGTGCAGGCCGCGCCCGGCTCGGGGGTCTGCGGGCCCTGCACGTACTTGGTGAAGAACTGCTTCACGCGCGGGTCGGCGGCGCTGTCCACGGTGACCTGCCGGCCCCACGCGCTCAGCATGATCGCCCCGGGCTGGTCGGCGACCGGGCTCATCAGCGAGTACGGGGTCTTCTCCACCGTGCGGGCGAGCTCGGCGACGTCCGCCGCGGGGGCCTTGTCGTTGTACGTCACCCACACCGCGCCGTGCTCCAGCGAGTGCACGGCGTTCTCGCGCGGGACCGGCTCCTTGTAGACGTTGCCGTCGCAGTTCATCCAGCGCGGGTGGTGGTCCCCGCCGACCGGCGGGTTCATCGGGTACGAGACGGGCGTCTCGACGTGGTTGCGGCCGAGCGACTTCGCGTCCCAGGACTGCTCGGCGGCCACGGGGGTGGTGCGGGCGGTCTCGGCCGCGCGGGCCTCCGCCTTCTCCTCGGCCTTCTGCCGCAGCAGGACCCACGCGCCGAAGCCGACGAGGCCCGCGACGAGCGCCGTGGACACCGAGATCGCGAGGATCTTGTTGCGGCGCTCGCGGGCGCGTTCGGCGCGGCGCATCTCCGCTATGCGCGCCTGCCGGGAGGGGTTGGGGGTCGGGTTGGTGCCGGCCATGTGACCTGATTCCTTCGTG
>NZ_RPSE01000456.1:0-4624 GCF_003949955.1 Streptomyces sp. WAC05292 | reverse complement strand
GGGCCCGGGACCGGCGGCAGCCGGACCGCGTCCGAAGCGTTCCGGAGCTGCGCCGGTCAGCCGCCGGCGGGGGCCGGGGCGGTGGAGGCGCGGACGACCAGCTCGGGGTCGAAGAGCAGTTCCCCGGCGGGCACGTCGCGGTTGCCGACCAGAGCCAGCACGCTGCGGCCGACCTCCAGGGCCAGCCGGTCGGCGGGCTGCCGGACGGTGGTCAGCGGCGGGTCGGTGAACTCGGTGACCGCGGTGCCGTCGTAGCCGACGACCGACACGTCCTGCGGGACGGACCGGCCGTGCCGGCGGATGCCCCGGATCGCGCCCAGCGCCATCCAGTCGCTGGCGGCGACGACCGCGGTGGCCCCGAGTTCCAGCAGCGGCGCCACGGCGGCCTGGCCGCCCTCCACCGTGTACGACTGGCGGATCACCCAGCGCTCGGCGTCCTCGATCCCGCGCCGGGACATCGCGGCCAGGAAGCCCTGCACGCGCCGGTCGGCGGGCCGGTTGCCCGCCGGCCCGGAGGCCATGCCGATCCGGCGGTGGCCGAGCCGGTACAGGTGGTCGACGGCGAGTTCGGCGGCGAGCAGGTCGTCGGTGGAGAACACCGGCACCGCGACGCCGTCCGCGAACTCGCCGTTGACGCCGACGTACGGCACGCGGCGCTGCCGCAGCAGCTCGTACGCCTCGGTGTCGGCGCCCTCGACGGTGTTGGAGGCGGACAGGAAGACCACCGCGGCGATGCCCTTGTCGACGAGGGAGGAGACGAAGTCGTACTCCTGCACGCCTCCGGCGAACGCCGGGCACAGCACGGTCTTCAGGCCGTGCGGGGCGAGCGCGGACTCGATGCGCTCGGCGACGTCGGCGAAGAACGGGTTCGAGACGTGGTCGGTGACGACGGCCACCAGCCGGCCCTGCGTGGTGCGCTCGTAGCCGAGTTCGGCCATCGCCTGCTCGACCGCGTCCCGGGTCTTGCGCGACACGCCCTGGCGGCGGTTGATGACCCGGCTGACCGTCGCCTCGCTGACCTGTGCGCGGGCCGCGATGTCGGTGATGCCGACCCTCATCGCCGTCCTTCCGTGATCGTGAGCGAGGCCAGGCCGCCGCGGGGGACGGCCAGGGTGTGCGGCCCCTCCCCGTAACGGGCCGACGTGGACTCGATGATACGGCCGTCGGGGCGGTGGACCACCCGGGCGATCCGGGCCGGACCGCCCCGTACGGAGAGGGTCAGCCGGTCCGTGGCGGACCCGTTGACCAGCTCCACGCGGCGGTGCGCGGCGGTGTCGAGGGGGACGACCACGTCGGCGTGGACGCTGATCAGGCAGCGGTCCCCGGCGCAGGCGCGCACCAGCGGGTACAGCTGGTCGGGGCGGCCGGGCTCCACCTCGCCGTCGAGCAGCAGGCCGCGGTGGGCCTGCCAGCGCCCCAGCCAGAACGCGACGGCCTCCCGGTGCGCCTCGGGGATCCGGTCGAGCCGCACGGACAGCTGCGGGACGGCGTGCAGGGCGCCGATCAGCTGCCGGGCCACCGCTTCGACGGGGGCCTGCGGGGACCACATCAGCATGTCGGAGTGGACGGCGCCGCCGGTGGCGAGCAGGGCGGTGTCCAGCGTGCGGACGCGGTTCGCGGCGGAGTCGCCCGGGCAGTCGAAGGACCGCAGCAGGTTCCCGAAGGGGGCGGTGCCGGGCCCGGTGTAGGGCTGGCGCAGCTCCAGCAGCAGCCCTTCGGGGCGTACGGCCTCCAGGCCGGCCCGGAGTTCGGCGAGCAGGCCGGCCATGGCCCGGCCGACGTCGGCGCCGCCGTCGCCGGCGTAGACCGCGGCCTGGTCGAGGAAGTCGAGCTTGAGGCCGTCGAGTCCGTGGTCGCGGACGAGGCGGGTGCACACCCCGACGACGTGCTCGCGGACCTCGGGGCGGCGCGGGTCGAGGACGTGGGCGCCGGGAACGGTCGCCGGGGCGGGGGCGTACGGCGCCCAGCGGGCGCGGCAGTCGGCGTCCGCCCCGAGGAGCAGGGGGGCGGTCCAGGCGAGGTAGCGCAGGCCCAGTGCCCGGACGGCGGCGACGTGGCCGGTGAAGTCGGGGAACTTCGCGGGGTCGGGCCGCCAGTCGCCGAGGCCGGCGTAGCCCCGGCCGCGGCCGCCGAGCTGCCAGCCGTCGTCGAGGATGAGGGTGCCGCAGCCCAGCGGTGCGGCGAGGGCGGCCTGGGTCTCGACCGCGGCGGCCGTGACGTCCTGGTTGAAGGCGTACCAGGTGGAGTAGACGGGTGCGCGGGCGCCCTCGGGGACCGGCATGGGCGGCAGCCTGCGGGCGTACCAGGCGCGCAGCGGACGCAGGGCGGCGGCCACGGAGGGGGCGGCCGGGACGAGCAGGACCCGGTGCGGCCCGCCGTCCGGGTCGGCGGGCAGCCGCAGGTGCACGACGTGCGTGTCGTCCTCCTCGGACACGCCGAAGCGGAGCGTGGCCTCGGGGGCGGGGTCGGCGGCGGCGAAGGTGAGCCGGGTGGCGCCGCCGTGCTCGTACAGGCAGCCCGCCGCGAGGCCGTCGACGAGGGAGGCCGACGCGCGGCCCTCCCAGTCGGCGACCAGGGTGCGCCGCCAGCCGCCCTGGGGGTGCCAGTAGCCGGCGGCGTCGCCGAGCGGGACGCGGAAGCGGATCTCGGCGGGCGCCCCGCCGGTCTCGGCGCGCAGCATGCGCAGACCGCCCGGGACGTCGGCGAGCGTCCACGGGGCGTCGGCGGGTTCGCCGCCCGGGGGGAGGGCGAGCACCGCCGCCTCCACCTCGTCGAGCAGGGGGGCGTACCGGGCGGGCGGCAGCCCGGCGGTGGTCACGGGTTCGGTCGGCAAGGTCACTCCTTCACGGCGCCGGCGAGCAGGCCGGAGACGAAATGGCGCTGGAGGGCGAGGAACACGAGGGCCATGGGCAGCGCCGCGACGGCCGTCCCGGCGAGGATCGCCCCGTAGTCGGTCTCGTCGAGGCCCTGGAGTGAGGCGAGGGCCACCGGGATGGTGTACGAGGAGCCGTCGCGCAGGACGACCAGCGGCCAGACGAAGTCGTTCCACTGGTAGAGGAAGAGGAAGACGGCCAGGGCGGCGAGCGCGGGCCGCATGGCCGGCAGGGCCACGCGCAGGAACAGCCGCAGCTCGCCGCAGCCGTCCATCCGGCCCGAGTCGAGCAGGGCGGGCGGCAGGGCCCCCATCGACTGCCGCATCAGGAAGATCCCGAAAGGCAGCGCCAGGTTGGGCAGGACCACCGCCTGGTAGGTACCCAGCCAGTGCAGGTCGGCCATCATCCGGAACAGCGGGACGAGGGTGGCCTGGACGGGCACCACGAGTCCGAGCATCACAAGCCCGAAGAGGGCGTCGCGGCCGCGGAAGCGGAAGACGGCGAACCCGTACCCGGCGAGGGTGCACACCGCTCCCGCGCCGACGGTGTAGAGGGCGGAGAGCAGCAGCGAGTTCAGCAGGACCCGGCCGAACTGCGCGGACTCCTGGAGCGAGTGGAGGTTCTCGGCCAGGTGGCCGCCGGGCAGCAGCGGCGGCGGACTGCCGAAGATCTCCTGCGAGCTGTGGGTGGCGCCCACGACCAGCCAGTGGAAGGGGACCAGGACGGCCGCCACGGTGATGGCGAGGGCGGAGGTCAGCATGAGGCTCCGGGCACGGCGGCGGGCACCTGGCGGCGGGGCGGCGGAGGCGTTCATTCCTTCTCTCCGAGGACACGGAACTGGACCAGGCCGAGGACGGCGACGATGACGGCGAGGGCGTACGCGATGGCGGAGGCGTAGCCGAAGTCGAAGAACTTGAAGGCGTTCTGGTAGAGGTACACGCCGATGGTGAGGGTGGCGTTGTCCGGGCCGCCGCCGGTGAGGACGTAAGGCTCGTCGAAGAGCTGGAGGGTGCCGATCGTGGACAGCACCGCGGTCAGCAGCAGCGCCGGCCGCAGGCCGGGCAGGGTGACGTGGCGGAACGCCCGCCACGCACCGGCCCCGTCGACGGCGGCGGCGTCGTACAGCTCGGCGGGGACGCTCTGCAGGCGGGCCAGCAGGATGACCGCGTTGTAGCCGGTGTAGTGCCAGGTCAGGGCCAGGCCGAGGGAGACCTTCGCCCACAGCGGGTCGGTCAGCCAGGGCACGGGGCCCGCGCCGATGCCCGAGAGCAGCCAGTTGGCCAGCCCGTGCTCCTTGTTCAGGAGGACGGAGAACACGATGCCGTAGGCGACGAGCCCGGTGACGACGGGCAGGAAGAAGCCCAGCCGCAGGAGCGACCGGGCGCGCAGCAGCCGCGAGTCGAGGGCGACGGCGAGGCCGGTCGCCAGGGCCAGCATCAGCGGGACCTGGACGGCGAGGATGACCGCGGTGTTGCCCAGGGCGGTCCGCAGCAGGGGGTCGTGCAGCAGCCGGACGTAGTTGTCGGCGCCGGCGAAGGAGCGCGTGCCGCCGGTGGTCCGGTGCAGGCTGAGGACGAAGGACGAACCGATCGGGTAGAGCTTGAAGACGGCGAAGAGCAGCAGGGCCGGCAGCAGCAGACACCGGGCCGCCGCCTGGTCGTTCGTCGAGTTCGCCCTGACGCGCCCGGCCTCCCAGGTGCGGATCCACCGCGGCAAGGGCATCGCCCCCGCCCTGATGGCCGCCTACGACG
>NZ_RPSE01000455.1:0-4628 GCF_003949955.1 Streptomyces sp. WAC05292 | reverse complement strand
GGCCTGACGCGCCGGAGAGATCGCCCACCCCCCGGTACGGCGTGCGGAAGGGGGCCGTAGTCTGCTCGCATGACCGACGCCAACACCCTCACGCCCTCCACGGCCCTGCAGACCATGCTCGCCGGCAACGAGCGGTTCGTGGCCGGCACGCCACAGCACCCCAACCAGGATGCCGCCCGCCGCGCCGAGACGGCCCCCGGGCAGCGCCCGTTCGCCGTCGTGTTCGGCTGTTCCGACTCGCGCCTCGCGGCCGAGATCATCTTCGACCAGGGGCTGGGCGACCTGTTCGTCGTCCGCACCGCCGGACACGTGGCCGGCACGGAGGTGCTCGGCAGCATCGAGTACGGGGTCAGCGTCCTCGAAGCCCCGCTCGTCGTCGTCCTCGGCCACGACTCCTGCGGCGCCGTCGCCGCCACCCGCTCCGCGCTCCAGGACGGCGTGACGGCCACCGGATTCGTCCGCGACGTCATCGAGCGCGTCACGCCCAGCGTCCTGGCCGCCCGCGCCGCCGGCCTCACCTCCGGCGACGACATCGTCGACGAGCACATCCGCCACACGGTCAGCCTCCTGATGGAGCGCTCCCGCGCCCTGGCGGAGCGGGTCGCCGCCGGCCGCACCGCGGTCGTCGGCATGTCCTACCGGCTCGCCGACGGCAGCGCCCGCCTGATCACCACCTGGGGACGCGACCTCTCCGCCGCCGCCTCGGAACAGGCCGGCTGACACCGGCGCGGCGAAGCCGCCGCGTGGCGCCCCGGCGAGGGGCCACGCGGCGGCGAGGGGCGCGGGGGCGGCGGAGGCCCCCCGGCGATCAGACGCCCGGCGCGGGCAGCAGCCGTACCGGGCCCTCCGGGGCGGGCTTGCCGGCCGGCTGAGGGGCGGGCTTCGGCACCGGCTGCGGTGCGGGCGCCGCACCCGCGCCGGCGCCCTCCGCGCCGGCACCCGCCGGCGGTGGCACGGGCAGCGTCGGGGAGGGAGTCGGGCGCGGAGTCGCCAGGGCCGTCCAGCCGTAGGGGCAGACGAGCGTGTCCAGCGTGACGGGCAGGGTGTACGTGCAGCTCGTCTCGTACACGTCGCCGCCCCGCGTGATCA
Source organism: Streptomyces sp. WAC05292 (assembly GCF_003949955.1). Lineage (NCBI taxonomy): Bacteria > Bacillati > Actinomycetota > Actinomycetes > Kitasatosporales > Streptomycetaceae > Streptomyces > Streptomyces sp. WAC05292. The sequence goes on along the minus strand of NZ_RPSE01000455.1, from coordinate 3,539 downwards.
CCTTCACGTACACCTGCGGGCCGGCCGCCGGCACGCCGAGCGAGACCGAGGCCGCGCAGGCGTTCCGCGGGAAGCCCGGGTTGTCGCGGGTCGAGAGGTCCCGCCACACGTACGGCGCGTACAGGCTGCTGCGGTAGCCGACGAACGCCCGGTCGTGGTTCAGGGCGACGCTGAACTCGCCGTCCGGGGTGTAGGAGACGGTGTCGATCTCGACGCACGGCCCGTCGTGGCCGCCGTCGCCCTTCGGGCCCTTCTCGCCCCGTTCGCCCTTCTCGCCCTTGTCGCCCTTCGGACCCCTCGGCCCGGGCTCGCCGCGCTCGCCCTTCTCGCCGCGCTCGCCCTTGGGGCCGCGGTCGCCCTTCTCGCCCTTCTCGCCCTTGGTCGTCTTGGGCTTCTTGCTGGTCTTCTTGCTCTCCTTGCCGTCGTCCTTCTCGTCTTTCTCGTCCTTGTCCTTGTCGTCCCGGTCGGCGGCCTCGGGGCCGGGGACGGGCGCGGCGACCGCTCCTGTGCCGCGGTCCGTCTCGCCGGCCCCCGGGACCGGCCCCGCCGCCAAGGCCGGCGAGGCCAGCCCCGCCAACACGACGGCGGCCGGGAGGGCGAAGGCCCGCATGCCCCAGGTGCGCCTGGTCGCCCGCTGTACAGAACGCATAGCTCTGCTCCTCTTCCGTACGTCTCCGCACGGGTGTGCCTCGTACGAACATTCGTGAGGTCCGGCCGGAACCAGATGGAGCTTCTCCCGCTTTCGGTGAACCGGGAGCCGACGCGGCGGCAAGTCGCGGTCATCTCATCGGATCGGCCTAGAGGGGCTCAGCGCTCGCGGGACGCCGGGGCGGCGGGCGTCGGCGCGTCGTCGCCGGAGGACGGCGCCGTCACCGACAGCGGGGTGGCGACGTCCTCCAGGGAGCGGCCCTCCGCGGGCACCGCGAAGAAGGCCGCGACCAGGCCCGCGGCCGTCATCAGCGCGGCGCCGATGCAGAAGGCGAGCGCCGTCTCGCCGGGAACACCGCTGGAGGTGAGGTCGGCGAAGACCAGCGGCCCGGCGATGCCGCCGGCCGCCGTGCCGACCGCGTAGAAGAACGCGATGGCCATGGCCCGCGTCTCCATCGGGAAGATCTCGCTGACCGTCAGGTACGCCGAACTGGCGCCCGCCGAGGCGAAGAAGAGCACGACGCACCAGCACGCCGTCATCGTCACCGCCGACAGCCGGCCCGTCCCGAAGAGCCATGCCGTGGCGAACAGGAGCAGCCCGGAGACCAGGTACGTCCCGGCGATCATGGGGCGGCGGCCGACCGTGTCGAAGGAGCGGCTGAGCAGCAGCGGCCCGAGGAAGTTGCCGAGCGCGATGACGGCGAAGTAGTAGCCGGTCGAACCGCTCGGCACGTCGAAGAACCGCACGAGGATGGTGCCGAAGCCGAACGTGATCGCGTTGTACAGGAAGGCCTGCCCGACGAACAGAGAGAAGCCGAGCACCGCCCGCTTCGGGTACGTGCGCACGAGGGTGCCCGCGATCTCCCCGAAGCCGGTGCTGCGCCGCTGCCGCACCGTCATCGCCGGGCCGGGCTCGGGCAGGGGACCGCCCCCGTGCTCGGCCGCGACCTGCTCCTCGACCCCGTCGACGAGCCGCTCGGCCTCCTCCGCCCGCCCGTGGATCAGCATCCAGCGGGGGCTCTCCGGGACGTGCCGCCGGACGAGGAGCACGGCGAAGCCCAGGACGACCCCGAGGGCGAAGGCGAGGCGCCAGCCGACGTCCAGGGCGAACAGCGAGGTGTCCAGGACGACGACGGACAGGAGCGACCCGGCGACCGCGCCGAGCCAGAAGCTGCCGTTGATGACGAGGTCCACGCGGCCGCGGTACTTGCTCGGGATGAGCTCGTCCACGGCCGAGTTGATGGCGGCGTACTCGCCGCCGATGCCGAACCCGGTCAGGAAGCGGAAGAGGAAGAACCACCAGGAGGAGAACGACAGCGCCGTCATCGCGGTGGCGCCGAGGTACACGGCCAGGGTGATGAGGAAGAGCTTCTTGCGTCCGAACAGGTCGGTGAGCCGGCCGAAGAAGAGGGCCCCGGAGCAGGCGCCGGCCACGTAGAGCGCGGCCGCCAGACCGGTGACCTGGGCGTCGGTGACGGGCAGCCCGCTGCCCTCCTCGGAGAGGCGGCCGGCGATGGCGCCGACGACCGTCACCTCCAGGCCGTCGAGGATCCACACCGTCCCGAGGCCGATGACGATCATCCAGTGCCATCGCGACCAGGGAAGCCGGTCCAGGCGGGCCGGCACCCGGGTGGTGATCGTCCTGTACTGCCGCTGCGCGGATCCTGACATGGGCCCTCCGTCCGCCGAGTCGTGACACCCCGTCACGACCTCGCCGCATGCCCCGCCTCCCCGCCCCGAAACGGCCCGTACGGGCGGCTTGCGGAGTCGGACGGAACCTGGCCGCCTCATCCGGATCCTGCCTGACCCGAAAGGGAGGACCTAGGCGGCAGTGCCCTCGGCGGAGAGCAGGGCCGGCTTCCGGCAGTTGCACCCCACCACGTCGGCCTTCCCCTGCGGCGGCACCTCGAAGGTCACCGTCAGGCTGTGCCGTATCGTCGCCTTCCGCCAGTACGCGGAGCCCCCGCCGAGCAGCGCGTTGCGCGGGTCGTCCTTCCCGAACCGGACCTTCCACGACGTGCCCTGCCAGTGGTCGGTCCGGACGAACGAGCAGGTCACCAGCGACTTGCCGTCCGCCAGCCGGAGGACCGGCAGGGTCGGGCCGGTCACCTCCAGCGCGTAGCTGCGCCGCATGCCGCCCGATTCCTCCTCCGGATGGTTCTGGTCGCGGACCACGTCGGAGGTGAGCCTGCCGGGCGCGAAGTGCTCGCTCTCCGGGTCGCCGTTCGGGGCGGTGAAGGAGAGGTAGTCCGCGTAGCGCCCGCACACCCGGCCCTCCTCCTCCGCGGCCGGCGCCGCGGCGGCGGCGCCGGCGGCGTCCCGGGTGACCGCGGCGACCTCCTTGTCCCGCACCGCGAAGCCGAACCGCTCGTACCCGCGGTCCTCGAACTCGCCCTCCCCGAGCTGCGGCGCGGGCTTGTCGTGCATCCACGTCATGGCGGCCGCCTTCCACTGCCCGCCCGGCTCGGCCTGAGTGAAGTAGGTCATCATCGCGGCCCGCTCCACCTTCTGGCTGTGGTTCCGGGAGACGACGGCGAACCACCGGGGGTGTCCGGGCCAGTCGCGTTCGGCCGGGATCAGGTACGCGGGACCGGTCTGCGGGGTCGGCGCCGTGCCGCGGTCGAAGGGCACCCCGGCGCGCGCCCGGTACTCCGCGAGCAGCGGATCCGTCGCGACCGAGGCGATGCCGGCCTGCCCTCCCGGCTTTCTGAACTGCGACTGCTCCCAGGCGAAGGTGTTGAACACTTTTTCGGCCTGCTCCTTGCCGATCACCAGAGCGGGGGCAGGAGCAGCCGCGGGCGGCGCGGACGCGGGCCCGCTCGCCTTCCCGCCCGTCCCCGACGGCGCGCATCCCGACACCAGGACGGCGCAGGCCGCCACCCCGCCCGCGA
>NZ_RPSE01000454.1:0-4629 GCF_003949955.1 Streptomyces sp. WAC05292 | reverse complement strand
GTTCCGGGAAGGGCGGGGTGGGGGACGGCTCCGCGCAGCGGCGCACTCCCCGCCGCCCGCAGGCCGACCGGCGCACCCGGAAAGCCCGGCGGCTCCGGCGCTACGCTGGACGCCGTACGCCCGGCAGGACCCCGTACACCCCTTCGCAGGAGGAACCGTGACCGAGCGCAAGCCCCCGGGAGTGGACTTCGAGTCGTGGGTGGACCGCCAGATCCGCGAAGCCGCCGCCCGCGGCGAATTCGCCGAACTGGAGGGCTTCGGCAAGCCGCTGCCGGCCCATACCCGGCGACAGTGCTACAAATGGTCTCGTGACCCAGCCTTGCAACCCGTGCCGGGGACATCGGTGCGGTCACTGAGCGGGAAGCGCCCGCGGAGCGTCGCCACACAGGTATTCGTCCTCCAGGTGGCGATCGTGGTGCTGCTCGCAGCCGGGGCCGTGCTGGCGCTGGTGCTGCAGTCCCGCAGCGATGTCGAACGCGAGGCCCGGAACCGGTCGGTGTCCGTCGCCGAAACCTTTGCGCACTCGCTCGGGCTGCGCGAGGCCCTGCAGTCCCCGGATCCGTCGGCGATCCTGCAACCGCTCACCGAGGAGACCCGCAAGGCGGCGGGCGTCGACTTCATCGTCGTGATGGACACCCAGGGGATCCGCTACACCCACCCGCTCCCCGACCGCATCGGCAAGCGGTTCGTCGGCACGATCGAGCCGTCACTCGCCGGGCAGGTGCACGTGGAGAGCGTCGAGGGCCCTCTGGGCAAGGAGATCCAGGCCGTCGTGCCCGTCTTCGCCGAGGGCGACAGCGGGCCCGTGGAGGCCCTGGTCTCGGCGGGCATGACCGTCGAGAACGTCAGCGGCCTCGTCGACCGGCAGCTCCCCGTGATCCTCGGCGCCAGCGCGGCCGGACTGGCACTGGGCACCGCGGGCGCCGCCCTGATCAGCAACCGCCTGCGCCGGCAGACCCGCGGCCTCGGCCCGCTCGAGATGACCCGCATGTACGAGCACCACGACGCGGTGCTGCACGCGGTGCGCGAGGGCGTGCTGATCACGGACCGCGACGGCCGGCTGCTCCTCGCGAACGACGAGGCGAAACGGCTCCTCGGCCTGCCGCCCGACGCCGAGGGGCGGCACATCAGCGAGCTCGCCGAACTCGACGGCAACCTCGCCGGCCTGGTGCTTTCCGGCCGCGAGGCGACCGACGAGGTGCTGGAGGCCGGGGAGCGGCTGCTGGTCATCAACCAGCGGCCCACCCGCCCCCGCGGCCGCCCCGAGGGCATGGCGGTCACCATCCGGGACTCCACGGAGATGCGGGTGCTCAGCACGCGCGCGGAAGCCGCCCGAAGGCGGCTGCGGCTGCTGTACGACGCCGGTGTCGGCGTCGGCACCACCCTGGACGTGGAGCGCACCGCCCAGGAACTCGCCGATGTGGCGGTGCCGCGGTTCGCCGACTTCGCGACCGTCGACCTGGCGGAGCCGGTGCTGCGGGGCGACGAGCCCACCGCCGCGCCGGGCGACCTGCGCCGCACCGGCGTCAGCGGCATCCGCGACGACATCCCGCTCTACCCGCGCGGCCGGGTGATCGACTTCCTGCCGTCCACGCCGCAGGCGCGGGGCCTGAGCAGCGGCAGGGCCGAGGTCATCGCCGACCTGAAGAAGGCGCCCGGCTGGTACGCGCAGGACCCGCCGCGTGCGCAGGCCGTCATCGACTACGGCATCCACTCGCTGATCACGGCGCCCCTCAAGGCCCGCGGGGTGGTCCTCGGCGTGGTCAACTTCTGGCGCTCCGAGAAGCCCGAGCCGTTCGACGAGGAGGACCTGTCGCTGGCCGAGGAGCTCGTGGCCCGGGCCGGCGTCAGCATCGACAACGCACGCCGCTACACCCGCGAGCACGCCGTGGCCATCACCCTCCAGCACAGCCTGCTGCCGCGGGACCTGCCGGAGCAGAGCGCCGTGGAGGTGGCCCACTACTACCTGCCCGCGCAGTCGGGGGTGGGCGGCGACTGGTTCGACGTGATCCCCCTGCCCGCCGGGCGGGTCGCCCTCGTCGTCGGCGACGTCGTCGGGCACGGCCTGCACGCGGCGGCCGCCATGGGCCGGCTCCGCACGGCCGTCCTGAACTTCTCCTCCCTGGACCTGCCGCCCGACGAGCTGCTCGCCCGCCTCGACGACCTCGTGCAGTACACCGACCAGAACGGCGAGGGCGGAGGCGCCGAAGGCGGCCTCCTCGGCGCCACCTGCCTGTACGCCGTCTACGACGCGGTGGCGCGGCGCTGCACGGTGGCGCGCGCGGGGCACGTCCCGCCGCTCGTGGTGCACGCGGACGGCAGGGTGGAGGCGCCCGAACTGCCGGCCGGCGCACCGCTGGGCCTGGGCGGGTTTCCGTTCGAGGCCGCCGAACTGGACCTGGAGGAGGGCAGCCGGCTGGTCCTGTACACGGACGGGCTGATCGAGGACCGCGCCCGGGACATCGACGAGGGGCTCGATCTGCTGCGCGCCGCCCTCTCCCGCGCCGGCCGGAGCCCGGAGGACACCGTGCGGGCGGTCCTCGCCGAGCTGCTGCCGGTGCGGGCCCGGGACGATGTCGCCCTGCTCGTCGCCCGTACGTCGTCCCTGCCGGCCGACCGGATCGCCGAATGGGACGTGCCGTTCGAGCCGAGCGCGGTGGGGCAGCTGCGGGCCGCCGCGACGGCGAAGCTGGAGGAGTGGGGGCTCGAGGAACTGGTGTTCGCCACCGAGCTGGTGCTCAGCGAGCTGATCACGAACGCGATCCGGCACGGCGCCGAGCCGGTCCGCGTACGCCTCCTGCGGGACCGGGTGCTGACCTGCGAGGTCTTCGACGGGAGCAGCAGCTCCCCGCGGCTGCACTACGCGACGACGACGGACGAGGGAGGCCGCGGACTGTTCCTCGTCGCCCAGCTGAGCCGGCGGTGGGGGGCCCGGTACACGCCCGAGGGGAAGGTCATCTGGTCGGAGCAGCAGATCCCGGACCTCGGGGAGGGCGACGGGGGCCTGGCGGCGGCCGCGACCGCCGTGGACGCCGCGGGAGCGGCGGGCGCCGTCGACGCCGCCGAGGCCCCGGGCCCTGCGGGGCACGGGGGCGCGTAGGCCGGCGGGGACGACCGTCAGGCGATCGACGCGATCGCACGGGGGTCGCGGAGCGGGTCACCTCGGGCGGGGCGCCTCCTCCAGGTGGGAGCGCAGCTGCTCCTTCAGGGCCTGCACGGCTGCGGCGGCGCACATCATGACCACGACGAGTCTGCCGAGTTCCGTGCCTTCGGGGTTCCGCCTGTAGGACCATCGCCCTCCCGCGCGCAGCAGGGTGGTGAAGAGCAGTCGCCGTCCGGAGGCATCGTCCGGCAGCACCTCGTCCGCCGCCTCGATGATCACTACGTGGTGGTCCGCGGACAGCCACTCCAGGTCGCGCAGGCAGCCGGAGAGGGCGTTCCAGTTCCAGCCGAAGTGGTCGGGCAGTCGCAGACCGTCGTAGAACCGCCGGAAGACGGCGTCGGTGTCGCACATCCCGCGACCGTCGAGGCGCGCCACGTACGTCCTGCCCGTCACGGGGAGCAGCAGCCCGACGGGCACGGCGCCCGTGTCCGGAACCACGTGCAACCAGGGCACGGCACGCATCCGCCCCTCCCTCCTGACCCTCGACCCGCCGGCGGCGCCGGCCGGCAGGGCTGCACAGTGCAGATCCCCCCGAGAGGCGGTCGGGGCGCCCTGCGGACCTCGTCAGCGGATGCCGTACCGTGCGGCCGCGCCGTCGAGGACGAGGGCGAGTCCCTCCTCGAAGTGGGCGTCGTAGTCCTCGAACAGGTGGGGTCCGGCGGCCGCGGCCAGGGGGTGGGCGGCCAGGCGCTCGCCGCGCTCGGCGACGTCGAAGCCCTCGCGGCGCTCGCCCGGCACCGGGTGGACGCCCTGTTCCTCGGTGACGAAGCCGAGCGTGTACAGGAAGGCGGTCGTGAGCGTGCGGACCGCCTGCGGGAGCTCGAAGCCCGCTTCGACCAGGACCCGGAGCTGGGCGTCGACGTGTTCGGCATGGTCGGTCCCGGTGAAGCGCGAGCCGCTGAAGACACGGGCGCCGTCGCGGTAGGAGAGCAGCGCGCGGCGGAGCGCGCGGTTCGAGGCGAGGAGCCTCTCGCGCCAGGCGGAGCCGGGGCCGTCCTCGGGAACGGGCGGGCCGGCGGCGGGCTCCTGCTCGCGGCCTGCGTCGTCGGCGGTCATGCGGCGGACCATCTCCGTCGCCATCTCGTCGATGAGTTCCTGCTTGTTCTTGAAGTGCCAGTAGAGCGCCGGGGCCTTGACGTCCAGCTCGGCTGCGATGGCGCGCAGGGTGAGCTTCTCCAGGCCCGTCTCGTTCAGCAGGCGCAGCGCCGCTTCGGCGACCGTGGCGCGGCTCAGGGGCGGGACGCGGGGGGGTGTGCGGTCGGGCTTGGGGGTCATCGCTGCCTCTTCTCGGCTGCCGCTTCCAGGGGTTGACAGCTTAACAACGTTAAGGGGACACTGGCGATGCGCGACTCCTTAACGCCGTTAAGGAAAGTGGTGCTGCATGCCCCGCGCGCACGTATGGCTCATGCCGGAACGACAGGAAACGGGGGCAGGGAGATGGATGAGTACGGGGTGACGATGACGGC
>NZ_RPSE01000453.1:0-4638 GCF_003949955.1 Streptomyces sp. WAC05292 | reverse complement strand
GCGCGCAGGGGCATAACCGCCGGTCGGCGGCCCGCCCGCCGCGCCGCCGACCGGCGGTTATGCCCCTGCGCGCCGCCCGTCCCTCTCCTAAGATCCTCCTCCAGCAGTAGGGTGATTTCTTTGCTAGCGCATTACTCTTGTTGCAAGGCCGCGCAAGGTGGCCATGGAGGAGTGAGATGAGGAGCAGTAACCCGGTCTTCTCGCGACGGGGGTTCAGCCGCGACAACGGTGCCTACGCGGGCTTCGACGTGCAGCACCAGCAGGCCGGGGCCAACCCGTACGCGACGAATCCTTACGCCACCGACCCGGCCACCGGGATGCCGCAGGCGCCGGCCCGTGTCAACGCGATGACCATGGACGACGTCGTGAGCCGTACGGCCATGACGCTCGGCACGGTCATCCTCACCGCGACACTCGCCTGGATCGCCCTCCCGGTCGACCCGGCGAACATCGGCAAGTCGTACGGCATCGCGATCGGCGCCGCGCTCGTCGCCATGGTCCTGGGCCTCGTCCAGGCCTTCAAGCGCAAGGCGTCCCCGGCGATCATCCTGGGCTACGCGGCGTTCGAGGGCGTTTTCCTCGGCGTCATCAGCGCCGCCACCAGCACCTACCTCGGTGCCGGCGTCGTCATCCAGGCCGTGCTCGGCACCATGTGCGTCTTCGCCGCGGTGCTGTTCGCGTACAAGATGCGCTGGATCCGCGTGACCCGCCGCTTCTACGGCTTCGTCCTGGCCGCGGCCATGGGCTTCATGCTGCTGATGGTCGCGAACCTGCTGTTCTCGGTGTTCGCGGGCGGTGACGGCCTCGGCTTCCGCAGCGGCGGCCTCGGCATCCTGTTCGGCATCATCGGCGTCATCCTCGGCGCCGCGTTCCTCGCCCTGGACTTCAAGCAGGTCGAGGACGGCATCGCCTACGGCGCCCCCCGCGAGGAGGCGTGGCTGGCCGCCTTCGGCCTGACCATGACCCTCGTGTGGATCTACCTGGAGCTGCTGCGCCTGTTCCAGATCCTCTCCGGGGACGACTAGCAGGACCGGGCCCGGCAGGGCCCGCAGGCACCACCGGGAAGGCCCCGCGAGCGCGACGCTCGCGGGGCCTTCCCGCGTTCCGGTGCAGACGGGCTGTGGGGGACAGGGGGAGAGGGAGGAGGGGAGAGCCGGCGGGTCAGCCGAACCTGCGGGCGGCCCTGCGCAGGTCGTACTCGTGGATGATCGCCTTGGCCTGGCCGTACGACAGCTCGTGCGCGCCGCGCAGCCAGCTGACCTTCTCCTCGAACCGGACCAGGGAAGGACCCTCGTCCACGGTGCGGAGCCATTCCGCGACCTCGCGGCCGGTCGTCTGCGGAATCCTGTCGATCATGTTGCGGTGGGTCTGCTCGGAGAACTCTACGGACATGGGCGCCTCCGGGGTGTGGCCGTGCTGTTCCCTTCCCGTCACCGTGCCGGAGAGTCCGGCCGTTGGCAATGGCGCCGTCCCGGCGCGTAAGGTCGGCCGGGTGCTCGATACCTCGCCCCTGACCGACGCCGTCGAACGTTTCGCCGACCGGCTGCGCGCCATGCCGCAGAGCCGTCTCCAGCGCGGAGCCGCCGCCGAGGCGCTCGAACTGGCCCGCGAGCTGTCCGTACGCGCCCAGCGGCTCGAATCGCCGGGCGGGGCGGCTCCGGCGCACACCATGCCCGACGCGGGCGTCTTCGCCGTCGGCGACCAGGTCGCCGTCGCCGGAACCGACCTCGCCGAAGCCCTGCGCACCGCCCCGGAAACCGCGAAGGCCCCGTCCGAGATGCTGGACGAGGCCGTGCGGCTGGTGGAGCAGGCGGAGGTCAGAGCGACGCGATGACGCGGTCCGCCAGGATGTAGACGTTGTTGTCGGGGTCCTGCGCGTCACCGCCGCAGGAGAACGTCAGCGCGTACGCACCCGAGATGCCCGAGCCGCCCAGCAGGACCGGCGCGGTGCCCGAGCGCAGCGCCTCCGCGAGGCGCTCCGCCGTCTCGCGGTGGCCCGGCGTCATGCACAGCGTCGTGCCGTCCGTGAACACGTACACGTCGAGCGTGCCCAGAGGGCCCGGGCGGACGTCCGCGAGCGCCGTGCGGGCCTCCGCGAGCTCCTCCAGGCGGCTCACCGTGCGCTCGTGGTCCGCGCCGGCCGACATCGGCTGGGACGGGACGAAGTCGGGGTGCGAGGGGTGGCGGCGTCGCGCGGCCGCCAGCTCCGCGGAATCCTCCGGGTACTCGTCGGCGGCCTCCTCGCCCAGCACCGGCTCCAGGCCCACCAGATCGGCCTGGCGCGGCAGGAAGACGGGGCCGTCGTCGGCCAGGCCCGGAAGCCCGCCCAGCAGGGACGGGGCGTCGCCCGCGAAGGTCGGCGAGGCCTCGGCGGCCTCACGGGCCTCCTGCGCGGCCCAGAACGCCCGCGCCTCGGCGAGCTCGCGCTCACGCTCCTCGGCGAGGGCCTCCGCCACGGCGGCCCGTATCTCGGCGGCGGGGGACTCCACGGCGCCGCGGGCGTGCGGGACGCTCGCACCGCGCGGCCGGGACGGGACGGAGAGCTCGCCCCGCAGGGCGGTGACCTGCTTGCGGAGGCCGTGGACGGCGTGCAGCGCAGCAGCGCCCACGGCCGCGGCGGCGGCCGTGGTCAGCAGCAGGGCAAGAGACATGGCGCTCACTGACTAACTCCTGATTTGACTCGATCCCCCGACTTCCTACATCAGAGTGTCCCGACCTGGGAATGGCGTGCAGTGCATTACGTCACGAAATGGACAGGGTGTTCGTCACACAGGAGACCGGCATACCCAAGCTGACCTGCATAAATGCCGAACCCCCAGGATGTTTGTCACATCCTGGGGGAGATTCGGTCACAGGTCGGCCGCGGGAGGATTGGATCCGGAGCCCGGAAGGCACGCGGACCAGGGCAAACGAGGCACCGCCACCCTCCGCTGCGGCTCAGCTCAGCCGCTCGCGCCTTCTGTGGCGCTGAGCCTCGCCTCCGCTGCGGGCAGGTGCCGCCCTCGTCCCTCGGGCGACCCCTACCCTCCGCTGCGGCTCAGCTCAGCCGCTCGATCACCATCGCCATGCCCTGGCCGCCGCCCACGCACATCGTCTCCAGGCCGAACTGCTTGTCGTGGAACTGGAGGCTGTTGATCAGCGTGCCGGTGATGCGGGCGCCGGTCATCCCGAACGGGTGGCCGACGGCGATGGCGCCGCCGTTGACGTTCAGCTTGTCCAGCGGGATGCCGAGGTCCCGGTACGAGGGGATGACCTGCGCGGCGAACGCCTCGTTGATCTCGAACAGGTCGATGTCGCCGACCGTCAGGCCGGCCCGCTTGAGGGCCTGCTTCGACGCCTCGACCGGGCCCAGGCCCATGATCTCCGGGGAGAGGGCGGTGACGCCGGTGGAGACGATCCGGGCCAGCGGGGTCAGACCCAGCTCGCGCGCCTTCGTGTCGCTCATGATGACCAGCGCGGCCGCGCCGTCGTTCAGCGGGCAGCAGTTGCCGGCCGTGACCAGGCCGTCCGGGCGGAACACCGGCTTCAGGCCCTGCACGCCCTCCAGGGAGACGCCGGCGCGCGGGCCGTCGTCCTTGCTGACGACCGTGCCGTCCGGGGTGGTCACCGGCGTGATCTCGCGGGCCCAGAAGCCGTTCTTGATGGCCTCCTCGGCCAGGTTCTGGGAGCGGACGCCGAACTCGTCCATGTCCTGGCGCGTGACGCCCTTCAGGCGGGCCAGGTTCTCGGCGGTCTGGCCCATCGAGATGTACGCGTCGGGGATCAGGCCGTCCTCGCGCGGGTCGTGCCAGGTCGAGCCCTCGGACTGGGCGACCTCGGCGGTCCGCGCCTCCGCCTCGGCGAACAGCGGGTTGTGCGTGTCCGGCAGGCCGTCCGACGTGCCCTTCACCGAGCGCGAGACGGTCTCGACGCCGGCGGAGATGAAGACGTCGCCCTCGCCCGCCTTGATCGCGTGCAGGGCCATGCGGGAGGTCTGCAGCGAGGAGGAGCAGTAGCGGGTGATCGTGGTGCCGGGCAGGTAGTCCATGCCCATCTGCACCGCGACGATGCGGGCCAGGTTGTGGCCCTGCTCGCCGCCGGGCAGGCCGCAGCCCAGCATCAGGTCGTCGATGTCCCGCGGGTCCAGCTCGGGGATCTTGGCCAGGGCGGCCTGGATGATCGTCGCGGTGAGGTCGTCCGGGCGGACGTCCTTGAGGGACCCCTTGAAGGCGCGCCCGATCGGGGAGCGGGCGGCGGAAACGATGACGGCTTCGGGCATCGGGGCTCCAAGGGGTGAGTTGCGGCTCATTGCGGACCGCATGCGAAGTTACCGGCCCGTACGGTCTTGGTCACCGGGTGGGGCATGTGATGCCGGTCGCTCCGCGGGGTCGGGCGGCTGGTCCGGGGGTGTGCGGGGCCCGTGCCCCGCTGCCCCGCGGAGGCGTACGGAGCCCCGGGCTCCGGGGCCGGAAGGCCCGGGCAGGTGGGCTCCCGGGGCTCTGCCCCGGACCCCGCGCCTCAAACGCCGGGCGGGGCTGGATTGCCCCCCGGGGGGCGAGAGGCTCGGGGTGGTGTGGGCTTTCGGGGCTTTGCCCCGGACCCCGCGCCTCAAGCGCCGGCGGGGCTGGATTGGCCCCCGGGGGGCGCGAGGCTCGGGGT
>NZ_RPSE01000452.1:0-4641 GCF_003949955.1 Streptomyces sp. WAC05292 | reverse complement strand
CCAGGGGGCGGGTCGGGAGGAGGCCGAAGAGGAGCAGGTGGCCGCCCGGGGAGCTCATGGCGTCGGCGAGGGCGACGTCGGCGGCGGGGGCGTGGATGCCGGTCTCCTCGCGCAGTTCGCGGACGACCGCTTCGCGCCAGTCCTCGCCGAAGTCCATGAAGCCGCCGGGGAGGGCGGTGCCGCCGAGGGCCGGTTCGATGGTGCGGGTGATGACGACGAGGCCGGTGCCCGCCTCGTCCTGCGCGGGGAGCAGCGCGACGGCGACGGGGAGGGGGTTGCGGTAGGTGACGGCGCCGCAGGCGGTGCAGGTCCGGGGCCAGGCGTCGCCGTCGAACAGCGTTCCGCAGGTGGAGCAGTGCGAGTCCCTCAGGTGTGCCGGCATGCGGCGATGGTAAGCCAAGGGGCATGCGGATGGCGGTGGTTGCGGGGTGTCTGGCGGTGCTGGCGGGTTCCTCGCCGAGCGGGTTCGCGGCGCTGTCGGACGTCGATCCGACGATCGGGCAGGACATGCGGTACGCGACGGGGCGCAATTTCACGGGGCGGGTGGTGGAGGGGTACGAGGAGCCGGTGTGCCTGCTCGCGAAGCAGGCGGCCGAGGCGCTGCGGCGGGCGCAGCGGGTGCTGCGGCGGCAGGGGCTCTCGCTGGTGGTGTACGACTGCTACCGGCCGCAGCGGTCGGTGGACCGGTTCGTGCGGTGGGCGCGGGACGCCGGCGACCAGGCGACGAAGGCGGAGTTCTACCCGGAGGTGGACAAGTCGCGGCTGGTCGCGCTCGGGTACATCGCGGAGCGGTCGGGACACAGCCGCGGGAGCACGGTGGACGTGGCGCTGGTGCGGCTTCCCGACCGGCGGCCGCTGGACATGGGCACGCCGTTCGACTGGTTCGGACCGCTGTCCCACACGGACGCTCCTCAGATCGGCGGTGCAGCGCGGGAGAACCGGCGGCTGCTGCGGCGGGTGCTTCAGGCGGAGGGGTTCGTGAACCTGCCCGAGGAGTGGTGGCACTTCACGCACCGGCCGGAGGCGTTCGGGGAGCAGTTCGACTTTCCCGTCGCCTTGCGCGCCGTACGCGGATGAACCCACACTTCTGACGGAGCGTCAGAAGGAGGGGCTGTGGAGCGGACCAGGAAGCCGGCCGCGCCGGGGTGGTTCACCGAGGAGGGCGGCTTCCGGCTGCTCGGGACGCGGTGCACGGCCTGCGCGGCGGTGTTCTTCCCGCGGGAGGACGCCTACTGCCGCAATCCGCACTGCGCGGGGGGCGGCGCCATGGAGGAGGTGCCGCTGTCGCGGCGCGGCCGGGTGTGGTCCTACACCGACGGGCGGTACCGGCCGCCCGCCCCCTACCCCTCCGACCCCGGGGAGCCCTGGGAGCCGTACGCGCTCCTCGCGGTGGAGCTGGAGGCGGAGGGGATGGTCGTGCTGGGGCAGGCCGTGCCCGGGGTGGGGCCGGCCGACCTGGAGGTGGGCATGGAGGTCGAGGTGGTGGGCGGGGTGCTAACCGAGGACGCGGACACCGTGTGGACCACCTGGCGCTTCCGGCCGGTGGGAGGCACGGCATGACGGACGTGGCGGTGCTCGGGGCGGGAATGCACCCGTGGGGCAAGTGGGGCCGGAGTTTCGTCGAGTACGGGCGGGTCGCGGCGCGGGCCGCGCTCGCCGACGCGGGGCTGGAGTGGCGCTCCGTGCAGTCCGTCGTCGGCGCCGGCACCGTGCGCGGCGGCTACCCCGGCCATGTGGCGGGCGCCGCGTTCGCCCGGGCCCTCGGCTGGCAGGGGGCGCGTGTGGCCAGCGTGTACGCGGCGTGCGCGTCCGGCGCGCAGGCCGTCGCGATGGCGCGGGCGCAGATCCTCGCCGGGCAGGCCGACACGGTGCTCGTCGTCGGGGCGGACGCGGCGCCCAAGGGATTCTTCGCCCCGGCGGGCGGGAACCGGCCCGACGACCCGGACTGGCTGCGGTTCCGGCTGCTGGGCGCGACGAACCCGGCGTACTTCGGCTTGTACGCGCGCCGGCGGATGGCCGTGTACGGGGACACGGCGGAGGACTTCGCCCGGGTGAAGGTGAAGAACGCGGCGGCCGGGGTACTGAACCCGCTGGCCCGCTACAGGAAGGCGGTGACGGCCGGGGAGGTGGCCGCCTCGCCCGTGGTCGCCGACCCGCTGCGGCTGCTCGACGTCTGCGCCACCTCGGACGGGGGCGCCGCCCTGGTGCTGGGCAGCATGGCGTGCGCGCGGGCCCGGGGCCTGGCCGACCCGGTGCGGATCCGGGCGGTGTCGACGGTGACGCCGCGGTATCCGCGTACGGTCCTCGACCTGCCGGACATCGCGACCGACTCGGGCTGCGGGGCCGGACCCGGACCCGCGGGCGCCGCCGTGCCGTTCCGGGCGTCGATCGCACGCGCCGCGTACGAGGAGGCCGGGATCGGGCCGGAGGACCTCTCGCTGGCCGAGGTGTACGACCTGTCCACCGCGCTGGAGCTGGACTGGTACGAGGACATCGGCCTCTGCGGCCCGGGTGAGGGCGCGGCGCTCGTCCGGAAGGGCGCGACGGCGCTCGGCGGGCGGGTCCCGGTCAACGCGAGCGGCGGGCTCGCCTCGTTCGGGGAGGCCGTACCGGCGCAGGCCATCGCCCAGGTGTGCGAGCTGACGTGGCAGCTACGCGGGGCGGCGGGCGCGCGCCAGGTGCCGGGGGCGCGGGTCGGGGCCGCCGTGAACCAGGGGCTGTTCGGGCACGGGGCGGCGGTCGTGGCCGTGCGCTGAGGCCGGCGTGCGCGGATGCTTGACGGGCCCGTGGAGCGGGTTCACACTCGCTCCACGGTCCCGAGCCGTCCCCCTGCCCCCATGGAAGCCGCGGCCCGTACCCCAGTCGGCGGGGGTGCGGGCCGCTCCGGCGCCTCAGGTCCCGGTGGTCAGGCTCCTGCGGCGGGCCCGGGCCGTGGACATGGCGTGCTCGACGACCCCGACCAGCACGTCCTTGACGGACTCCCGGTCGCGCGCGTCGCACAGCAGCACGGGCACGCCCGGATCGAGGTCCAGCGCCTCCCGGACGTGCACGACGGGATGGCGTTCGGCCCCGTCGAAGCAGTTCACCGCGACGGTGAAGGGGATCCCGCGCCGCTCGAAGTAGTCGACCGCGGCGAAGCAGTCGGCGAGCCGGCGCGTGTCGGCGAGGACCACGGCGCCCAGGGCGCCCTGTGCCAGCTCGTCCCACAGGAACCAGAAGCGGTCCTGGCCCGGCGTGCCGAACAGGTACAGCACCAGGTCCTCGCGCAGGGTGATCCGCCCGAAGTCCATGGCGACCGTGGTGGTGCTCTTCCCCTCCACTCCCCCGGTGTCGTCGATGCCCGCCCCCGGCTCGGAGAGCGACTCCTCGGTGCGCAGCGGCCTGATCTCGCTCACCGCGCCGACCAGGGTGGTCTTGCCCACCCCGAAGCCGCCCGCGACGAGGATCTTCAGGGTCAGCGGCTCGACCGGGGAGACGGCGTGCATCGCACCGCGGCTAGAGCGCCCGAAGGCCATCGATCACCTCACGCAGAATGGATTCGTCGGGCAGTTCGGCCGGCGGTACCGGCCGGGTCACGTGGACCAGTTCCTCCTCGGCCAGGTCACCGATGAGGACGCGCACCACCCCGACCGCCAGGTCGAGTTCGGCCGCGATCTCGGCGACCGACTGGGGGCGCTCCCGGCAGAGGCCGAGGATGTGGGCGTGCTCCGGGGAGAGGGTCAGCTCCCAGACCGGGTCGTCGGCCGCCGGCTCGGCGACGACCAGCGCGATCAGGTCGAGCCGGTGCCGGCCCGCGTGGCTGGTCCGGCCGCGGGTCATCGCGTACGGGCGGACGACCGGCCCCGCCTCGTCGTCGAACCAGTGCGGCTCGTCGGGGCCTTGGGCCCGGGCGGGGTCCGCGCCGGCGGCGTGCTCCTGGTGCTCTGCGCCTGGATCGCTCATGCGGCCTCGACTCACCCTCCGGCTGGCAGTCCGGAGCGCGGGGCGGTCGACAGGTGGTCGCCGACGCGCTTGACCATGAGGGTCATCTCGTAGGCGACCTGCCCGACGTCCGAGTCGGCGTCCGAGAGCACGGCCAGGCAGCTGCCGTCGCCGGCGGCCATCACGAAGAGGAACGCCTCGTCGAGTTCGACGACGGTCTGCCGGACGCCGCCGGAGTCGAAGTGCCGGCCGACGCCCTTGGCGAGGCTGTGGAAGCCGGAGGCGACGGCGGCCAGGTGCTCGCTGTCCTCCCGGGTCAGGTCCTTGGAACTGCCGGTGGGCAGGCCGTCGCCGGAGAGGACGACCGCCTTGCGGATGCTGGCGACCCGGTCGACGAGCTCGTCGAGCAGCCAGTTGAGCTGGCCGGAACCGCGGCTGCGGATGTCGTTGCCGGTCTGCGGTGCGGTCATCGACCGTCCCCCTCGTTCTCGTTCGCGGGACCGCGGCCGGCGCGGGTGCCCGCCCCGGTCTCGGACTGCTGTGCGTGCTTGTTGCGGCCCGCCGTCCAGCCTCGCTGGAGGGCGGACATGCGGGTGCGTACGTCTTCGGCGTCGCGCTCGGCCGGCGCCTCCGGTGCGGGCCGGGCGGGGGCGGGCGCGGGAGCGGACTTCAGCTGCGGCGCGAGGTTCGCCTGCCGGACCCGCCGGGGCAGTCCCCCCG
>NZ_RPSE01000451.1:0-4655 GCF_003949955.1 Streptomyces sp. WAC05292 | reverse complement strand
GGTGCGGTGCGGGTGGCGGCGGGGTCAGGTGCGGATTTCGAGCAGGGGGACGAGCTGCTCGGCGGGGGTCATGGAGCCGTGCATGCCGGCGAGTGCGGACTCGTTCGGCTCGGTCCGGGACGCCGTGATCGCGACATCGGCGTGGGCGGCGGCGACCACGTCGCCGATCCGGCCGAGGACGCGTTCGTCGCACTCCCCCGGCGGCCCGAACCAGCCGAGTTCGAGGGCCTCTTCGCGGCCGGCGACCCAGAACCGGTCCCCGAGCACCTCGCGCCACACGGTCAGGACGTCGGCCTCGGCGCCCGGGACCGCGTACACGTGCCGGGCGCGGCCCTCGCCGCCGAGCAGGGCGACGCCGGCACCGAGCTCCCAGTCCTCGTCGAAGTCGATGCGGGAGTCCTCGTCGAAGGGGATGTCCACCATGCCGTGGTCGGCGGTCACGTACAGGGCGGTGCGCGGCGGCAGCTGCTCGGCGAGCCGCTGGACCAGCCGGTCGACGTACATCAGCTGGCCGCGCCAGGCGTCGGAGTCCACGCCGTGCCGGTGGCCGGCGCCGTCGAGCTCGCTGTAGTACGTGTACACGAGCGAGCGGTCGCCCGCGGCGAGCCGGTCCGCGGCGAGGTCCATCCGCTCCTCGCCGGTCATCCGCCCGTGGAAGGTGCCGCCGCTGAGCGCGATCTGGGTGAGCGGGGTGCTCTGGAAGACGGGCGAGGAGACCTGGGCCGTGGCCACGCCGGCCGCGTCGGCCAGCTGGAAGACGGTGGGGTACGGCTGCCAGGGGCGCGGCGGGGTCCACGGGTTCCACCGGAGCTGGTTCATCAGCTCGCCGGTGGCGGGGTTGCGGACCGCGTAGCCGGGCAGGCCGTGCCGGGAGGGCGGCAGGCCGGTGCCGACGGACGCCAGCGAGGTGGCCGTGGTCGCCGGGAAGCCTGCCGTGAGGGGGGCGCCGGTGCCGCCGCGGGAGCTGCCGAGCAGGGAGGTGAGGAAGGGGGCTTCGGCCGGGTGGGCCCTTATCTGCTCCCAGCCCATGCCGTCCACCAGGAACACGCAGTTCCGGTCGGCGGGGGCCAGCTCGGCGATGGCGGCGGTGAAGCCGGGGACGCCCTGGCCGGCCACGAGGGTCGGCAGCAGGTCGGCGAGCGAGCCGGCCCCGTACTGCGGGACGGGCGCGCCGGCGAGGTCCAGCAGCTCGGGCTCGTCCCAGTTCGGCGGTGCGGAGTGGGACATCAGCGGGCGGCGCCGGCGGCGGTGGCCGCGGTCGCCTCGGAGAGGGCCTGCGCGAACAGCAGGGTCTGGCGGACGGCCTCGGGGCCGTCGCCCGCCTCGCTCACGCGGAGGCTGAGGTCGTCGGCGGTGGAGTTGCCGGTGTAGCCGTGGTCGGAGTCGCAGTTCGGGTCGCCGCAGGCGGCCGGTTCGAGGTCGATGCGCGAGACGGCGCCCCAGCCGATGGTCAGGACGACCTCGCGCGGGAGGGTGCCCGGGGTGTACGACTCGGGGTTGGCGACGACGCGGCTGAGGACGACCGAGGAGATGCTGGCCAGCTTGACCGACTCGGTGGAGGTGGTCGCGTACGGCGAGGGGGAGCCCGCGTCGGCGGCCTGCTCGTCGGTGTGGCTCACGATGAAGCGGTTGCCGGTCAGGACGAGCACGGTGACGTGCCGGCGGACCTCGTTGGAGTCGAAGGTCGTCTCCTGGTGGACCAGGTACGACGAGATCGGCTCGCCGCCCACCGCGGCCTCCACGGCCTCGGCCACGAGGGCCGGGTAGTAGCCGCTGCGCTCGATCGCCGTGCGCAGCCCCTGGGTCGTCGTACCGGATTTCGCCATGGGGTCCATCCTAAGGCCCGTCCGGGGCGCCCCGGCCGCCTCGGGACGCCCCCGGGGGTCCTCAGTAGCTGGGGAGCGTGCGGGGGCCGAGGTCGGTGCGGGCGGGCGGGTGCGCGATGCGGACGGCGGCGCTGAGGACGGAGAGGCCCTCGGTGGCGACGACGACGGGTTCGAGGGTGACGCCGACCACTTCGGGGTGGTCGTCGACGAGCCGGGAGAGGCGCAGCAGCAGCTCTTCCAGCGCGGGGGTGTCGACGGGGTCGCTGCCGCGCCAGCCGAAGAGGAGGGGGGCGGTGCGGATGGAGCGGATCAGTCCGGCGGCGTCGCGGTCGGTGGCGGGGACGAGCCGGTGTGCGGTGTCGCCGAGGAGCTCGGAGGCGACGCCGGCCAGCCCGAAGGAGAGGACGGCGCCGGCGGCCGGGTCGATGACCGAGCGGACGACGGTGTCGACGCCGCGGGGCACCATGGCCTGGACGACGGGCTGCAGCTCGGCGGGGGTGCCGAGGAGCTCGGTGAGCTCGTCGTAGGAGCGGCGCAGCTCGGCCTCGGTGGTGAGGTCGAGGCGGACTCCCCCGAGGTCGGCTCGGTGGCGCAGGTGCGGGGCGGTGGTCTTGAGGGCGACGGGGTAGCCGAGGGCCGCGGCGGCCTTGGCGGCGGCGTCGGGCGTGGGCGCGGGCAGCGTGGGCAGGACGCGGATCCCGTAGCGGGCGAGGAGCGCGGCGGCGTCGCCGTCGGCGAGGGTGATCACGCCGTCGGGGCCGGCTCCGCCGGCGAGGAGGGCGGCGAGCTGGGCGGCGGCACCCGCCTCGTCGATGTCGTCGTACTCGGGCACGTGCCCGGAGTCGGCGTTGGCCCGGCGCCACTGCCCGTACCGGACGGCTTCGGCGACGGCCCGGACGGCCCGCTCGGCGGCCGGGTAGGCGGGGATGCGGACGTCCTCGCGGGAGAGGGCCCCGACGAGCTCGGCGAGCTCGACGTGGACCACGGCGACCGGCTTGCCGGGATGGGCGGCCGCGGCGTCCCGCAGGGCGTCGGCGAGGTCGTCGGCCCCGGTGTCGGGGCCGGTGCCGGGGCCGGCCTCCTCGCCGACCCAGGGGATGGCGGTGACGATCACGGCGTCGTGGGCGTCGGAGGCGAGGGCCGCGGAGACGGCGCCGCCGAAGTCGGCCGGGGTGGCGGCGGTGGTCAGGTCGAGCGGGGAGGAGGGCCGCAGGCCCTGGGCGAGGCAGGCGTCGTAGGTGAGGTAGCCGAGCGATTCGGAGTTGCCGAGGATGGCGACCCGCGGCCCGGCGGGGACGGGCTGGGAGGCGAGGAGGAGGCCTGCGTCGACGAGCTCGGTGACGGTGTCGACGCGGATGACGCCGGCTTGGCGGAGCAGGGCGGAGACGGTCGTCTCGGGAAGCCGGGTGCCGGGGACGGCGTGGCCGGCGGGGGTGTGGCGGCCGCCCTTGGCGACGACGACGGGCTTGACGGCGGCGGTGCGGCGGGCGAGCCGGGTGAACTTCCGCGGGTTGCCGAGGGTTTCCAGGTACATGAGGGCGACGTCGGTGGCCTCGTCCTCGTACCAGTACTGGAGGATGTCGTTCCCGGAGACGTCGGCGCGGTTGCCGGCCGAGACGAACGAGGACAGCCCCTCGCCGCGGCGGAGCAGGGCGGACAGCAGCGCGATGCCGATGGCCCCGGACTGGGTGAAGAGCCCGATCCGGCCGGGGACGGGGGCGGGCACGGGCGCGAGGGAGGCGTTGAGCGCGACCTCGGGCGCGGTGTTGATCACTCCGAAGGCGTTGGGGCCGATGAGGCGCATCCCGTGGGAGCGGACCTGGCGGACGAGTTCGCGCTGGCGCTCCAGGCCGGCGGGGCCGGTCTCGGCGTAGCCGGCGGACAGCACGACGAGGCCCTGCACGCCGTGTTCGCCGCAGTCGGCGACGACCTGCGGGACCCGCTCGGCGGGGACGGCCACGACGGCGAGGTCCACGGGCGCGTCGATCTCGGCGAGCGAGCGGTAGGCGCGGACGCCGTCGAGGAGGTCGCCCTCGATGCCGGGGGCGCGGGCCTCGTTGACGGCGTAGAGGTGGCCGCGGAAGCCGCTGTCGCGGAGGTTGCGCAGGGCGGCCGCGCCGACGCCGCCGCCGGAGCGGCTGACGCCGACGACGGCCACGGAACCGGGGGCGAGGAGCCGCTGGACGGAGCGGGCCTCGGCGCGCTGTTCCCGGGCCCGCTGGACGGCGAGGGACTCGGCGGTGGGCTCCAGGTCGAGGGTGAGGCGGACGGCGCCGTCCTCGAAGCTGCGCTTCTGCTGGTAGCCGGCGTCCGTGAACACCTTGATCATGCGGGTGTTGGCGGGGAGCACCTCGGCGGCGAAGCGGCGGATGCCGCGCTCGCGGGCGACCGCGCCGATGTGCTCCAGGAGGGCGGAGGCGACGCCGCGCCCCTGGTGGGCGTCCTGGACGAGGAAGGCGACCTCGGCCTCGTCGGCGGGGGCCGAGGCGGGGCGGCCGTCGGGGCCGATCCGGTCGTAGCGGACGGTGCCGATGAAGTCCTCGCCGACGGTCGCGGCAAGGCCCACCCGGTCGACGTAGTCGTGGTGGGTGAAGCGGTGCACGTCGCGGTCGGAGAGCCGGGGGTAGGGGGCGAAGAACCGGTAGTACTTCGACTCGTCGGAGACCTGCTCGTAGAAGCTGACCAGGCGGCCGGCGTCCTCGGGGGTGATGGGCCGGATGCGTGCGGTGCCGCCGTCGCGCAGGACGACGTCCGCTTCCCAGTGGGCCGGGTACGAGGGGTCCGACGCGGTGGTCATGCGGTGATCCTAAGCCCAGGGCGGGCGGGAGG
>NZ_RPSE01000450.1:0-4673 GCF_003949955.1 Streptomyces sp. WAC05292 | reverse complement strand
GGACTGGCGCATGCGCGATCCCTTCGGGGACCTTCGGGGACGTATTCCGGTCAGTCTCACGCGCCCGAGCGGGGAATTGCACACACCGACACGGATGTACGGGGCGGGTTGTCCCGCCGTCTGCCACCACAATGCGTTGCGGCGGAATACCGCCACGAAAGAACGACCCGGAGGAACCATGTCCATTCACCGGACCCGCATGCCCCTGACCGTCCTCGCGGCGCTGGCCGCGGCAACCGCTTTCGCGACGCCCGCCGGCGCGACGGTGTACGAGCAGGAGATTTCCGTCCACCCCTACGCGCAGCTCGCCGCGGACGGCACGATCACCCTTTCCGGGTCCTACACGTGCAACGCCGCATCACCCTCGGGGGCGATGCAGATCTCCGCGACGGTCGTGCAGGAGGGCACCCGCCTGACCACCACCGCCGAGGAGTCCCCCGTCTGCGACGGCACCGAGCGCGCGTGGCGCGGCACGGCCGGCACCCCGGAGAGCCTGGGCATCCCCGGCGGCATCCACGAGGGCGAGGCCCTCTTCGAGGCGCGGCTCCAGGAGATCGGCTTCTCCGGCGCGGGCCTGCTGCCCTCCTCGGTCGACGCGGTCGCCGTGGACAGCCGCCCCGGCGTCATCGGCGGGTAGTGCGGCTCCGAGGGTCGGCCGGAGCGCCCGCCGGCAGCCGCCGCTACCGGCAGGCGGGCGCCACGCCCGTCATGGACATCAACGCGACGGACCGGCATCCGGCGCCGCCCGCCGGGCTCCCGGCGGCCCCGGCGCGCTCGGCGACCTCCGGCACGACGGCCCCGAGCAGGAGCAGCGCCAGCAGCCCGCCGGCCGCGCGGCGCGCGCTCAGGCGGCGCGCGCTCACGCGGCGCCGCACGGAAGCTTCCTGTTCACGCCTGCCGCGTCGTACGCATTCGGTCTCATGAACCGCATCATCACCCCGCACACCACCCGCGACAACCTCGCGTGACGGCCGGATCACCATCCGTCGCGCTCTGATCCGGGGCCGTGCAGGCTGCCCGGCGCGTCGAACTCGCACCACACCGCCTTGCCGTCGCCCCGCGACTCCACGCCCCAGTGCGTGGCCAGCGCGTCCACCAGCAGCAGGCCCCGCCCGGTGGTCGCGGCCTCGCCCGGGGTCCGCCGCCGCGGCCAGACGCTGGAACGGTCCTTCACCCACAGCCGGATCCGCCGCACCGGCTCGGGCAGCACCTCCATCGTCAGCACCGCTCCGCCGTCCGTGTGCAGCAGGGCGTTGACCAGCAGTTCGCCCGCCGCCAGCTCCACGTCGTCCGCGAGGTCCGGCATGCCCCAGTCCCGCAGCGCCTGCCGCAGCGCGTAGCGGGCCTCCGACAGCCCCTCGGGGTCCGCCTGGTGGACGTACTGGTGGATCCGCGGCGCCCGGTGCGTGCCCGGGTCGGGGGCCCTGCGCAGCACCAGCAGTGCCACGTCGTCGCCGGAGCCCCAGCGCTCCCACAGCCGGTCGGAGAGGTGGTCGGCGAGCGCCCCCGCCTCCTGCGGGCCGCTGCGGACGGCGTGCGCGAGCGCCTCCATCCCCTGGGTGATCGTCGTGCCGGGCTCCTCCACCAGCCCGTCCGTGCACAGCACGAGCGTCTCCCCCGGCACCAGGTCCAGCCGCGTCTCGGGGAACTCCTCCTGCTCGAACGCCGAGGCCAGGCCGAGCGGCAGCCCGCCGCGCACCTTCGGCCAGCCCGTACGCCCGTCCGTGTGCCGGATGAGCGGCCCCAGGTGCCCGGCGCGCACGGCCCGTACGCCGCCGGTCTCCAGGTCGACCTGCGCGTACATGCACGTCGCGAACCGCTCGGTGTCCAGCTCGGCCAGGAAGCGGGAGGCCCGCGCCAGCACCGTGGACGGCGGATGCCCCTCGCCCGCGTACGCCCGCAGCGCGATCCGCAGCTGGCCCATGATGGCCGCGGCGTGCGTGTCGTGGCCCTGCACGTCCCCGACGACGAGGCCGACGCGGTCCCGGGGCAGGGCGATCACGTCGTACCAGTCCCCGCCCACCTCGCGCCCGCTCCACGCCGAGTGGTAGCGCACCGCGATCTCCCCGCCGCTGATCTCGGGGATGCGGCGCGGAAGCATCGAGGCCTGCAGTCCCGTCGCGAACTCGCGTTCCTGGTCGAACAGCAGCGCCCGCTGGAGGGACTGGGCGACGATGCCGGCGAGGCCCAGGCAGAGGTTCTGCTCCTCCGGGCTGAACTCGGTGCGCCGCCGGTAGAACAGCACGAGCCCGCCGATCGCCTTGGCCTGCGCGATCAGCGGCAGGTAGGCCGCCGCCTCGTAGCGGATCCGGCCCAGGTAGTCGGCCAGCAGGGGGAACTCCCCGGCCAGCTCCGCCAGCGAGGTGACGAACCGGGCCTGGCCGGTCAGGACGGCCCGGGAGAGCGGCAGCGAGCCGTCCAGCCGGGTGAACCTGCGCTCGGCGAGGATCTCCAGGGACTCCCCGCTCAGCGCGATGACCTTCATCGCGTCGTTCTCGACGAGGCTCAGCGCCAGCCCCTCCGCGCCGAGCCGCTCCAGCGCGCCCGCACCGGTCAGCGCCGCCGTGACGTCGTCGACGGTCACCGCCCGGGACAGCGCCTCCGTGGTCCGCTGCACGATCGTGGCCTGCCGCGCCCGCGCCGACTCCAGCTTCCGCAGCACGGTGGCGTGCGCGAGCTCCGCGGTCGCGTCGCGGACGATGCCCGCGATCCGGCGGGGCGCCCCGCCGCCGTCCCGCAGGATCCGGCCCTGGGTGTGGGTCCACTGGTCGACGCCGTCGCGGCGGCGCACCGTGAAGTACGAGCCGTACGTCTCGGCGCCCCCGTCCAGCGCGGCGCGCACCGCCTCCGCCAGCCGGTTCCCGTCGTCCGGGGGGATACGCACGCCGAGGCCCTCCGGGGTCCCGTCGAACTCGTCGGGATCCAGGTCGAACACCACGAGCCCGGACCCGTCCAGGGACAGCGTCCCGGCGTCCAGGTCCCACTCGAAGCTGCCCATGCGGTTCAGCGCGAGGCGCTCACCGGGGCCCGTCACCGCGCCGTGGCGGTTCCGTCCGGATCCGTCGTGCTCCGCCGCTGCCAATGGACACACACCACCTAACGGCCTGGCCAGCACGGCTGGGAGATCAGCCGCTCCCACTCCTCGTCAGGATGCCCCGGAAGGGTGCGGCCGGCCTCCCGCCAGCGCTCCAGGAGGGAGAGGTAGATCGTCGGACGGTCGGGGGCGGCGGGCGCCGAGCCGCCTTCGGACTCCCCCGACCAGTCTCCCCGCCGTGAACCCCGCACCGTGCACGAATCGCATGGAAGGGCCGAATGAGGGAGCCGTCAGCAGCCCCGCGAAGAACAGTCCCGGCCACGAGGACTCGAAACCGGAACTCAGCTCGGGCGTGCCGCCGGCCCCGACGGTGTCCAGCGCGTCCCGCAGCCGGGCGTCCAGCAGGTCCAGCCGCGCCAGGTCGGGGGCGAAGCCGGTGGCCGCGATCACGTGGTCGACGTCCAGGACGACGGACTCGCCGGCCGCGGTCGTCAGCCCGAGCCGGGTCCGGTCCCCCACCGCGACCGCACGGTGCAGCCGGTGCCCCAGCAGCACCGGCACGCTCTGCTCGAAGCGGTCCCGCAGCCACCACGCCCCGGCGGGCCCGAGCGCGGTGGCCGCGATCCGCTCGCGGTGCGCGGCGGGCAGTCGGCGCACGGCCCACGGCAGCTCGGCCCACGCCCAGGTGCGCCAGCCGCTGCCGAGGCCGCTGTGGGGGCGGCGCAGCGCCTGCACGGCGGGCCGCCGGAGCGGCGGGGGGACGGTGTTCCAGCCGATCCCGGGGCGCCTGGCGACGAGGCAGGGCCGGGCCCCGCTCTCGGCGAGCAGGGCCGCCGTCTCCAGGGCGGCCTGCCCGGCGCCGATCACCGCGACGTCCCGGCCCGCGAACCGCGCCAGGCAACGGTGGCCGGTGCTGTGCGAGTAGTGGCCGGGCGGCAGGGCGCGCAGGGCCTCCGGATGGCGTACGAAGGGCATGACGCCGACGGCCAGCGCGACCGTCCGGGCGAGCAGCGGCGGGCCCTCGGCGGTGCGGATGCGGAAGCCGTCGCCCTGCGGGGTGACCTCGGTGACCGTGACCTCCTCCACCTCCGGCACCGCCTGCCCCGCGAACCACAGGCCGTACTCGCTGAACGTGCCGATCGGCAGCGGGCGGCCGTGCTCCGCCGCGATCCCGCGGCCCGCGCAGAACTCGGCGAGGGTGTGCCGGCCTCCGGGCGCGGACAGGTTGGAGGCCCACGGCTCGGACTTCAGGAACATGCCCTCGGGCATGTGGTCCCGCCAGGAGGCCATGGGGCGCCCCAGCACCCGCACGCCGATCCCGGCCGCCGCCGCGTGCGCGGCGATCGACAGGCCGTACGGACCGGCGCCGACCACGACGAGATCGTCCATCCGGGTCACCGTTCTCCTTCCAGTCGCATGGGTCTCCCGCTGCTCGCCGCGGCGGTACGGGGGCCCCGAGCCGTGTGCGCCGTCACTTCCCGGCGCCCCTCCCGTCAAACACCGACACGCCGCGTGTCGCCCGCAGGGGGCACGGCGCGCCGGCTCCCGCCGTCACCGCGCCACCAGTTCGTCCGGCTCGGCGTCGGCCGCGCCCGGCGGGTCCGCAGGACCGGCCGGCGGGGGTACGGCGGGCGCGGCC
>NZ_RPSE01000044.1:0-28145 GCF_003949955.1 Streptomyces sp. WAC05292 | reverse complement strand
TCCCCGACCCGGTCACCCGCATCGTCACCGAGGCGCGCCTCGACTACACCCACACCCCCGGCCGCGCCCAGAGCGCACACCTCGCCGCCCTCGGCGAGCAGCGCATCGTCGGCGAGCGCTGCCCCTCCTGCCGGAAGGTGTACGTCCCCCCGCGCGGCGCCTGCCCCACCTGCGGCGTCGCCACGACCGACCGCGTCGGGGTCGGCCCCGCCGGCACCGTCACCACCTTCTGCATCGTCAACATCAAGGCCCGCAACCTCGACATCGACGTGCCCTACGTCTACGCCCACATCGCCCTCGACGGCGCCGACCTCCCCCTCCACGGCCGGATCGGCGGCATCCCCTACGACCAGGTCCGCATGGGCCTGCGCGTCGAACCCGTGTGGACCGCCGACGGCCGCCACCCCGACCACTACCGCCCCACCGGCGAACCCGACGCCGCCTACGACAGCTACAAGGAGCTCATCTGATGGCCCGCCACGAGCGCGACATCGCCGTCGTGGCGTTCGCCCAGAGCGACCACCGGCGCCGCACCGACGACCTCAGCGAGCTCGAAATGCTCCTGCCCGTCCTCGACGAGGTCCGCGAGCGGACCGGCCTGCGCGCCCGCGACATCGGCTTCACCTGCTCCGGATCGAGCGACTACCTCGCCGGCCGCCCCTTCTCCTTCACCATGGCCCTCGACGGCGTCGGCGCCTGGCCCCCGATCTCCGAATCCCACGTCGAGACGGACGGGGCCTGGGCCCTGTACGAGGCCTGGGTCAAGCTGCGCACCGGACAGGCCGACACCGCGCTCGTCTACGCGTACGGCAAGTCCTCGCCCGGCTCCCTGCGCGACGTGCTCACCCGGCAGCTCGACCCCTACTACCTCGCCCCGCTGTGGCCCGACTCCGTCGCCCTCGCCGCCCTCCAGGCCCAGGCCCTCATCGACGCCGGGGACACCGACGAGGCGGCGCTCGCAGCCGTCGCCGCCCGCAGCCGCGCCGCCGCCGCGGCCAACCCGCACGCCCAGCTCGCCGGCACCGTCCCGCACGGCGGCCACCAGGTCCGGCCGCTGCGCACCGGCGACTGCCCGCCCGTCGGCGACGGCGCCGCCGCCGTCATCCTCGCCGCCGGCGACACCGCACGCCGCCTCTGCGGACGGCCCGCCTGGATCACCGGCATCGACCACCGCATCGAGGCCCACAGCCTCGGCGTGCGCGACCTCACCGACTCCCCGTCCACCCGCCTCGCCGCCCAGCGCGCCGGCCTCTTCACCGCGCCCGTCGACACCGCCGAACTGCACGCCCCGTTCACCTCCCAGGAGGTCGTCCTGCGCAAGGCGCTGCGCCTCGGCCGGTCCACCGCCGTCAACCCCTCCGGCGGGGCGCTCGCCGCGAACCCCGTGATGGCCGCCGGCCTGATCCGCATCGGCGAGGCCGCCGCCCGCATCCACCGCGGCGCCTCCGACAGGGCCGTCGCCCACGCCACCTCCGGCCCCTGCCTCCAGCAGAACCTGGTCGCCGTCCTGGAAGGGGACCCAGCATGAGCAAGGAGCCCGTGGCCGTCATCGGCATCGGCCAGACCAAGCACGCGGCGGCCCGCCAGGACGTCTCCCTCGCCGGTCTCGTCCGGGAGGCCGCCGCCCGCGCCCTCGCCGACGCCGAGCTGGCCTGGCAGGACATCGACGCCGTCGTCATCGGCAAGGCCCCCGACTTCTTCGAGGGCGTCATGATGCCGGAGCTGTACCTCGCCGACGCCCTCGGCGCCGTCGGCAAGCCGATGCTGCGCGTCCACACCGCGGGCTCCGTCGGCGGCTCGACCGCGCTCGTCGCCGCCGACCTCGTCGCCGCCCGCGTGCACGGCACCGTGCTCGCGCTCGCCTTCGAGAAGCAGTCCGAGTCCAACGCCATGTGGGGGCTGTCGCTCCCCGTCCCCTTCCAGCAGCCGCTGCTCGCCGGAGCAGGCGGGTTCTTCGCCCCGCACGTGCGCGCGTACATGCGCCGGACCGGCGCCCCCGCCGCCGTCGGATCGCTCGTCGCGTACAAGGACCGCCGCAACGCCCTGAAGAACCCGTACGCCCACCTCCACGAGCACGGCATCACCCTGGAGCAGGTGCAGGCCTCGCCGATGCTGTGGGACCCCGTCCGCTACTCCGAGACCTGCCCCTCCTCCGACGGCGCCTGCGCCATGGTCCTCACCGACCGGGCCGGCGCCGCCCGCGCCCCCCACCCGCCCGCCTGGGTGCACGGAGGGGCCATGCGCAGCGAGCCGACGCTCTTCGCAGGCAAGGACTTCGTCTCCCCGCAGGCCGGGAAGGACTGCGCGGCCGACGTCTACCGGCAGGCCGGCATCAGTGATCCGCGCCGCGAGATCGACGTCGCCGAGCTGTACGTGCCGTTCTCCTGGTACGAGCCGATGTGGCTGGAGAACCTCGGCTTCGCCGCCGAGGGCGAGGGCTGGAAGCTCACCGAGGCCGGCGCGACCGAGCTCGACGGGGACCTGCCCGTGAACCCCTCCGGCGGCGTCCTCTCCTCCAATCCGATCGGCGCCTCGGGCATGATCCGCTTCGCGGAGGCGGCCCTCCAGGTCCGCGGCCAGGCCGGCGGGCACCAGGTCCCGGGAGCCCGCCGGGCGCTCGGCCACGCCTACGGGGGCGGCGCCCAGTTCTTCTCCATGTGGCTGGTCGGCTCCGGGCTCCCCGGCTCCTGAGCGCCGCCGGGCGGCACGGGACACCGCCGGCTCCGTGTGACGCGGCGTGGCCCGCGCGACACGCCGCGTCGCTCCCCGCCCCGGCCCGGTGCGCGACGGCGAACGCCCCGGCAGCCCCCCGCCGCTCCCCGCGCCGGAGGGGCGGCACCGCCTAGGCCGCGGCGCCCGCGAACCGCGAACGGGCGCCGCGCCCCCGGATCCGGAAAGCGCCCCCGGCCACGTACCATGGCCGCATGTCCTTCCTCCGCCGCAACCGCGCCGCCACACCCGCCGGCCCGGACTTCGACGTCCTGGCCATGGACCCGGGGGACTGGCCGGGCAATCTCGGTGCCGGGCTGCTCCCCGCACCCGACGGCAGCTGCCAGGGCGTCTTTCTCCGCTACGACCTGTTCGGCGGACGCGGCCCCGCAATGATCATCGGGAACCTCCCCGAGGGCTCCCCGGCCCGCGACCTCGCCGACGGCCAGATCCCCTTCGAGGTGGCCCAGCTCCTCGACGCCCTGGAGAACGACGAGGAGGTCGAGGTCACCGGCATCGAGGACTGCCCCGTCATGCAGGGCGACAACCTCCTCATCGTCCGCAAGATCAAGCTCTCCGAGTCGCGGATCAGCTGCGTGCAGTTCGACCGCAGCGACAACGTCCTCGTGACGATCGCCAGCTGGGACCGGCCCATCAGCGACGACCTGTACACCCTGCTCAAGCCGCTGCCCGCCGAGCTCTTCCAGCAGGGCTGACCGTCCGGCCCGGCGCGGCGCGGCCCGGCCCCCTCACGCGTCCGCGATGTCGTTCGCCGCGGCGTAGCCGAACGCCATAGCCGGACCGATCGTCGATCCGGCCCCCGCGTAGCTGCGGCCCATCACCGCCGCGCTCGCATTGCCCGCGGCCCACAGGCCCCGGATGACCGAGCCGTCCGGCCGCAGCGCCCGCGCCCGCGCGTCCGTCACGATGCCGCCCTTCGTCCCCAGGTCGCCCGGCACGATCCGGAACGCGTGGAAGGGCGGCAGCAGGACCGGGGCCAGGCAGGAGTTCGGGTACACCCCGGGATCCGTGTAGTAGTGGTCGTACGCCGTCCGGCCGCGGCCGAAGTCGGCGTCGGTCCCGCTCCACGCCTGCGCGTTGAACCGGCTCAGCGTCGCCCGCAGCGCCGCCGCCGGCACGCCGATCCGCTCCGCGAGGCCGTCCCAGGTCCACGCCGTGTGCACCGCACCCGACGCGTACCACGCGTCCGGGAGGGGCAGCGCGGGCAGCACGTCCTTGAACAGGTACTTGTTGCGGTAGTGCTGGTCCACCACCAGCCAGGCCGGGATGTGGGAGCCCGGCGCGCCCCGGTCCTTCTCGTACATCACGTGCACCACATCGCTGTACGGCGCCGCCTCGTTGACGAACCGCGCCCCCGCCGCGTTCACGAGGAGCCCGCCCGGCAGGGTGCGCTCCGCCAGGCAGAAGTACGGCTCCCCGGGCAGCGGGACCGTCGGCCCCCACCAGGCGTCGTCCATCAGGTCCAGCGCCGACCCCGCCCGCTGCCCGGCGCGGATCCCGTCCCCGGTGTTCTCCCGGGCGCCCACCGACCACTGCGCGCCGGTCGGCTGCTGTTGGTACCGCGCGCGCATCTCCGCATCGTGCTCGAAGCCTCCCGAGCCGAGGACGACGCCCCGGCGGGCACGCACCGTGCCGCGGACGCCGCCCCTCTCCACCACGACGCCGGTGACCGCCCCGCCGTCCGTCACCAGGTCCGTCAGCGGGCACTCCAGCCACACCGGTACGCCGGCCTGCGCCAGCCCGGCCCGAAGCCCGGCCGCCAGCGCCTGGCCCATCGTGAGCGGCTTCTCCCCGCGCAGCGCGGCCCGCGTGCCGCGCGCCAGGCACTCGGCCGCGACCGCGGCCCCCCGCGCGTTGACGGCGGCCAGGGTCAGCCACCGGTAGTCCTGGCCGAAGACGACCATCCCCGCGGGGACGGGCATGTACGGCGGGTTCAGCCGGGCCAGTTCGGCGCCGAGGACGCGGCCGTCGAGCTGGTCGGGCTCGATGGACCGGCCGTTCGCCAGCCCGCCGGGCAGGTCCGGGTAGTAGTCGCTGTACCCGTCCATGTAGCGGAAGCGCAGGGGGCTGTTCGCCATGACGAAGTCCAGCATCCTCGGCCCGTTCGCCAGGAACGCCGCCTGGCGGTCCGCCGGAACGGACGGACCCACGACCGCCGCCAGGTAGGCGGCCGCCTTCTGCGGCGTGTCGGGGACGCCGGCGCGCAGGATCAC
Source organism: Streptomyces sp. WAC05292 (assembly GCF_003949955.1). NCBI lineage: Bacteria > Bacillati > Actinomycetota > Actinomycetes > Kitasatosporales > Streptomycetaceae > Streptomyces > Streptomyces sp. WAC05292. The sequence continues at coordinate 23,202 of NZ_RPSE01000044.1, read as the reverse complement.
CGAGTTGTTCGGCAGCCAGATCCCCGCCCCGGAGCGCGCCGTCGACCCGCCGAAGGTCGGCGCCTTCTCGACGAGCAGCACGCTGAGCCCGCGCCTTGCCGCGGTCAGGGCGGCCGTCATCCCGGCTGCGCCGGACCCGACCACGACGACGTCGTACTCGCCGAACACGGGTCCGGCGTCGGCGCGCGCCGCTGCGGCCGGAAGCCCGGCGGCGAGCGCGCCCGCCCCGGCCCCGGCGAGGACCGCGCGGCGCGACGGAGGGGCTGCGGGGTGCGGTTCGGGGGCGGTGCTCGCGGTCATGGCAGCTCCGGCGGAAGAGAAGGCGGGTATCTGATGCAGTGTCAGAAACCTCCGCCCGGGACCCCGGGATGTCAAGGCATCCGTCCGCAGTCCGGCCCCGACGCACGAAATCCCGTGGAGCGCACACCGGTTGTGTGCGCCACGGGATTTTCGTGACGTTGCCGCACGCCGTCCCTCAGCGGGTCCCGACGGCCGCGCGGACCGCCCTGCGGGCCATGCCGCAGTCGTCGTGCAGGCGGCGCAGCAGCAGCCGCTGCTCCTCGCCCGAGGACAGGGCGCCCGCCGGCAGGGGCTGGTTCGGGGCGGAGGCGGCCATCGACCGCTGCACCGCCGTCTCGCACATCCGGATCTCCCGGGTCAGCACCAGCATCAGGTTGACCAGGAACGCGTCCCGTGCCGCCGGTCCGGCCGCCTGGGCGAGCCGGCTGATCTGGCCGCGCGCGGCCGGGGCGTCGCCCAGCACCGTCCACAGCGTCGCCAGGTCGTAGCCGGGCAGATACCAGCCCGCATGCTCCCAGTCCAGCAGCACCGGCCCCGCCGGCGACAGCAGCAGGTTCGACAGCAGGGCGTCACCGTGGTTGAACTGGCGCTGCACACCCGCCAGTTTGAGCCCGCACAGCAGCTTCTGCAGGTCGCCCAGGTCCCGGTCCGTCAGCAGCCCCAGCTCGTGGTACCGCGCGATCCGCTGCCCGTAGTTCAGCGGGTCTCCGAAGAGGTCCGCCGGCGGTCGCCACTGGTTGACCCGGCAGACCGCTCCCAGCGCCGCCCGGAGGTCCGCCCGCGGAGGGGCCTCCACCGGATGCCGCTGGAGTGCCGCGACCCGGCCCGCCATCCGCTCCACCACCAGCGTCCCGTTCTCCGGGTCCGCGGCGATCAGCCGAGGCACCCGGACCGGCGGGCGGTGTCGGACGAACGTGCGGTACGCCGCGATTTCGTGCCGGTACCGCTCGCGCCACTCGGGCGAGTGGTCCAGTAAAACCTTCGCCACGGCGGTCATCCGGCCGGTCGTCCCCACCAGCAGCACCGACCGGCCGCTGCGCCGCAGCACCTGCACCGGAGCGAACTCCGGGCAGATCCGCTGCACCGAGGCCAGCGCGGTGCGCAACTGCGCTCCCTGCGGCCCCGACAGGTCGATTCTCCCGCTGAGCGGCTGCGCGACGGCTCCCGGCATCCGCCGGGCCCGGACGGCGCCGGGAAGCGGCACCGCGGGGCGGGCGGCATCGAGATAGGAGCCCCCGCCCGCCTGGAGCGTGCGGTGGGGCCGGACCGGGGCGGACACGGAGGACGTTGCTGCATACATGGCGTTGCGGTTCCCTTCGTGCGCCGACGAGATCTGTACGCCGCCCCGCCGGCCCCGGGTTTCGCCCTGGGGAGTTCCGCCCGGCGACCGGGTCGGGGAGGCGCATTCCTACCTGACACCCTGGCGCGGGTGGCGGACCATCTGGCTGCCCCTGGCGAAGCCTGGCGAATAGTCGCTGGGCATCTGTCGGCGGGCTACTGTCAAACCAGCCGAGAACCTGGGGGCTTGACGTGAGCAGAGGACCAAACACCCGACTGAGCGACCTGTTCGGCCTGGCCGGCTGGTCGAAGGGTGAGCTGGCGAGGATGGTCAACCGGCAGGCGGCTGCGATGGGCCACCACCAGCTGGCCACCGACACCTCGCGGGTGCGGCGGTGGATCGACATGGGGGAGACCCCCCGTGAACCGGTTCCCACCGTCCTGGCAGCCCTGTTCACCGAGCGGCTCGGTCGTGTCGTGACCATCGAGGACCTCGGGTTCGTACGGCAGCGGCGCACCTCCGGACGGCAGCCGGACGGGGTGCAGGACAACCCCGAAGGCATGCCCTGGGCGCCCGAACGCACAGCCGCGGTCCTCACCGAATTCACGGGAATGGACCTCATGCTCAACCGTCGCGGTCTGATGGGTGCGGGAGTGGCGCTCACCGCCGGCTCCGTCCTCACCAACGCCATGTACGACTGGCTGCACACCGACCCGGGTACGGGCGGCCAGGCCCAGCGCTTCGGCGAATCCTTCCAGGCCGACCCGGCCGGCTACGACCGGTACGAGGCCGCGCCCATCGGCGCGGAGGAGATCGAGGCCCTGGAGCGCTCCGTGGAGGTCTTCCGCGCCTGGGACGCCGCGAGAGGCGGGGGCCTGCAGCGCAAGGCGGTCGTCGGCCAGTTGAACGAGGTCGGCGGCATGCTGGCGTACCGCCACCCCGACCACCTCCAGCGGCGCCTGTGGGGGGTGGCGGCCAACCTGGCGGTGCTGGCGGGCTGGATGTCGCACGACGTGGGCCTCGAACCCACCGCCCAGAAGTACTTCGTGATCGCCGCGCACGCCGCCCGCGAGGGGGGCGACCGGCCGCGGGCCGGGGAGGCGCTGTCGCGGGCGGCCCGCCAGATGGTGCACCTGGGCCGGCCCGGAGAGGCGCTGGACCTGATGAAGCTGGCCCAGTCCGGTTCCGGCGAGGAGACGCTGCCGCGCACCCGGGCGATGCTGCACACCATCGAGGCGTGGGCGCAGGCCGCGATGGGCAAGGGGCAGGCCATGCGGCGCACCCTGGGGGAGGCCGAGGACCTGTTCGTGTCCGACAAGGCCGATGTCCCGCCGCCCTCGTGGATGCAGCACTTCGACGAGGCGGACCTGCACGGCATGCAGGCCCTGGCCTACCGCACGCTCGCCGACCACGAGCCGTCCGCCGCGCCGATCGCCCAGCGGCACGCCCGCGAGGCGCTGCGGCTGCGGGCCGGCGGCCACCAGCGCTCGCAGATCTTCGACTACATCTCCATGGCCTCGGCCTGCTTCATCGCGGACGACCCCGAGCAGGCGGACCGGTACGCGCGACTCGCGCTCGTCTCCATGAACGAGACCTCCTCGCACCGGACGTGGGACCGGCTGCGGGAGATGTACCGGCTGACCGGCCAGTACGCGGGGTACTCGCGCATCGAGGACCTGCGGGACGAGATCAAGCTGGCCCTGCCCAACAGCCCGGTGCAGCAGACGGTCTAGGGGTGCCGGTGCGCGCACCGGGCCGTCCGGTGGCGCCACGACGGAAAAGGCCGCGCCAGGGGCGCGGCCTCCGACCGGTCCGGTGCGGGAGAGGTCTCGTCCCCGGGGGCCCTCAGCCGATCCGGGCGACCAGGACGCAGGCGTCGCCTGCCCGCCCGTCCCCGCCGAACTCCTCGACGACCGTGCGCAGGCAGTCCTGCGCGGACGAGGCCGCGGAGAGCCGCGGGGCGAGGGCCAGGAGCCGCTCGGTGCCGTCCTCCCGACCGAGCCCGACGTCGTACGTCAGCAGCCCGTCCGTGTGCAGGACGAGCACGTCGCCGGCTTCGAGCCGTTCCTCGGCCTGCCCGTACGCGGCCCCGGGCGTGGCGCCCAGCAGCACGCCCTCGGGCGGGGCGAGGGCGCGGCCGGCGCCGGCGCGTACCAGGAGCGGGGCGGGGTGGCCGGCCTGTGCCCAGGACAGGACGCGGCTCCCGGGGTCGTACCGGCAGCAGACGGCCGAGCCGAGCGCGGGCTGCACGGAGGTTTCGAGCAGCCGGTTGAGCCAGCCCATCAGGGGGCCGGGCTCGATGCCGGCCATGGCCATGCCGCGGAGGGCGCCGAGCATCATCGCCATGCCCGAGGTGGCGGTGACGCCGTGCCCGGTGAGGTCGCCGACCGTCAGCAGGGTGCGGCCGTCGGGGAGTTGCAGGGCGTCGTACCAGTCGCCGCCGATCGGTGTGCCCGCCGCGGAAGGAAGGTAGTGCGAGGCCACGTCGAGGGCGCCGGCGCCGTCGGGTGGGAGCCGCAGGGAGGTGCGCCACGGCGGCAGGACGGCTTCCTGGAGTTCGACGGCGAGCCGGTGCTCGGTCCGGGCGATCTCCCGGCGGTGCCGGAGGGACTCGCGGGACTCGTGCACCGCGCGCCGGCTCCGGCGCAGCCGGCTGACGTCCTGGAAGACGGCCCACATGGAGGCGGTGCAGCCGTCGGCGTCGAGGACGGGCTCCCCCCGCATGTGCAGGGTGCGGACCCTGCCGTCGGGCCGGACGATGCGGAACTCCCCGTCGAGCGGTGTGCCGTCGACGAGGCAGGCGGTGAGCATCCCGGTCAGCAGGGGCTGGTCCTCGGAGAACAGGGTGGAGCCGAGTTCGTCGAGGGGAAGGGGGCCGAGCGCGGGGGAGCGCCCGAAGATCCGGAAGAGCTCCTGCGACCAGCTGACCTCGTCGGTGAGGAGGTTCCACTCGGCGCTGCCGATGCGGGTGTGCCGCCCGCCGGTGCCGTCGGCGCCGTCCGGGCCGGGGTGCTGCTGCGCGCGGTCGTCGGAGGCCGGAGGCGGGGGCAGGCCCTTCTTGAGCTGGCCCAGCTGGTCGTGCAGGTCGTCGAGCTGGTGCACGGCGAGGTCGCACAGCGCCCGCTGCCAGCGGCCCTGTGCGCCGTCTTCCGCGGCGGTGTCGCGGCGCACCGCGTCAAGGCCGCCGCGCAGCCGCCTCGCCTGGGAGATCAGGGAGTCCACCGATGCCGGCTCGGGCGGCTGCGCGGGTCGGTCCGCGAACAGATGGGACGGCATGTGCACTCCGATACAGGCGCGGCGCGGCCAGGTCTGAAGCAGAAGGGCCTCTACGACTCTGGCACAGGCGTGAAGGGGCTGTAAGGCGATTGGCAACATCCGTCCCGGGCTTGCTTCTGGCATATGCCTGGGGCTTCCCGGCGGCCGGCCGGGGTGTGCGAACGGTTCTGGCCACCCCTCGGCGGACCCGGCCGCCGGGTCCGCCCGTCACACCGTGATCGGCACCGGGTGGATCTCGTTGGCGGGGTGGCCCGTGCGCTCGTGGATCCGCTGGACCGCCTCCGCGGACGGTGCCTCCGACAGGCAGTACACGGTGCCGGACTCGGGGTCGGCCCAGGCCCGCTCGAAGTGCACCTTCTCCTCCGCCTCGATCGCCAGGTCGGCCCGGTGGGCGGCGGACAGCTGCTCCGCCGTGATGCCCTTCATGCCGTGGTGGACGTCCATGAACTTCGTCACCGCTGCACACCTCCTCCATGCACTCGGCAGGACGGGTCTCCTTCTTCCATCGTCCGCCCTCGGCCGGAAAAAGGCGCCAAGGGCGCTCGCGATCGAATGTGCGGCCTACGCGGCTCACCCCGGTGGGGCGTTCGCTTCGCACAGGGCGCCGGAGTGCGCCGCCACGGGGGACCCCCGAACGAAGGACCCCCGCCCGGGCGCGTGCGCGCCGGGGGCCCCGCAGCCCCGGCCCGCGTTCCGCTTCCACGTCCGCCCCGCCCCCGCTACGCTACCCGTCGGTAAGGGCCGGCAGCGGCGGAAGCGGGCAGCGGCGGAGCGGGCCCGACCCCGGGCCCGGAGGACGGGGCACAGCGACATGACCGAGGTCCACCCGGCAGCCGGGCCAAGCCGCCGCTCCTTCCTGACCCGCCTCGTCGCCGCACCGACGCTCGCCCTCGTCACGCACGGCGCCGCGGAGGCCCTCGCCCCGCACGCCGCGCACGCCGCCGTCCCCTCCCTGCCCGCCCCGGCCGACCTCGTCGACCTCGGCGACCTGTTCATCCTGGCCGGCGCGCCCACCGCGGCCCTGCTCGCGCTGGCCGTCGACCCCGACGGCACCGTGCGCTTCCGGCTGCCGCGCGAAGAGGTCGGCCAGGGCCTGACCACCGCCGTGGCCATGCTCGTCGCCGAAGAGCTGGACACCCCGCTCGCCACCGTCCGCGTCGAACTCGACGACGCACGGCCCGAACTGCTCTTCAACCAGCTCACCGGCAGCTCCAACTCCGTCCGCTCCCTCTACGGGCCCGTCCGCCGGACCGCCGCCACCGCCCGGGCCCGCCTCCTGGCGGCCGCTGCCCGCCGCTGGAGCGTCCCCGTATCCTCCCTCACCACCGCGGAAGGCGCCGTCCGCGCCCCCGACGGCCGCACCGCCGGCTACGGCAGCCTCTCCGCGGCCGCCGCCGACCCCGCCCTGCCGGTACCGGCGGCCGCGCCGAAGGAGCGGAAGGACCACGCCCTCGTCGGCAGGCCGACCGGCCGGATCGACGCCCGCGCCATGGTCACCGGCGCCCAGCGCTACACCCTCGACCTCGACGTGCCCGGCGCCAAGCCGTGCGTGGTGCGCCGCCCGCCCACCCTCGGCGGGACGGTGCGGTCCGTCGCGAACCTGGCGGCCGTCCGCGCCATGCCCGGCGTGCTGCACGTGGTCACCATCCCCACCGGCGTCGCCGTCGTCGCCGAGACCTTCGGCCAGGCCCTCGACGCCAAGGCCGCCCTCGACATCGCCTGGGGGCCCGGGCCCGCCGACCGGCTCTCCGACGCCGACATCCGGGCCCGGCTGCACGCCGCGGTCCCGCCGCTGGCCGTGCCCCCGCTGCTCACCCCGTACGTGGACGCCGCCTTCGACTTCGCGTTCGTCGGCCACGCGCCCATGGAGACCAACTGCGCCGTCGCCGACGTCCGCGCGGACCGCGCCGAGGTCTGGTCGGGCCTGAAGTCCCCGATCGTGGCCCGCCAGACCATCGCCGCCGAGCTCGGACTGCCCGTGGACAAGGTCGCCGTGCACGTCGTGCAGGCCGGCGGCTCCTTCGGCCGGCGCCTGTTCTTCGACGCCGCCCTGGAGGCCGCGCGCGTCTCCCGGGCCTGCGGGCGCCCCGTCCGCCTGATGTGGACCCGCGTCGACGACACGCGGCACGGCCGCATGCGGCCCGCCACCCACCACCGGATCCGCGCCGCGTACGCCCTCGGCGAGGTCCTGAGCTTCGAGCACCGGGTGGCCGCCGCCGAGACGGACTTCCGGCACGGGCTCGGCGAGATCATCACCGCGACCGCCGCGCACCTGCCCGCGGGCATCGGCAACGCCACCCTCGCCCAGACCCTCTTCCACACCACGGTCGCCACCCCTTACCACTTCGGGCTCACGACCCACGGCCTGAACGAGGTTCCCACCGGCATCCCCACCGGCTCCTGGCGGTCGGTGTACTCCGCCAACACCCGCGGCGCCGAGGAGATCGTCGTCGACGAACTCGCCGCCCGCACGGGGAAGGACCCGTACCGGTTCCGGCGCGCCTTCCTCAGGAACGACGACCAGCGCGCCGTCCTCGACAAGGCCGCCGCCGAGGGGGAGTGGGGGCGGCCCCTGCCCGCGGGCTGCGCACAGGGCATCGCCTTCCACGAGGAGTACCGCTCGCGCACCGCGTGCCTCGTGGAGATCGACACCCGCGACCCCGGGCACGTCCGCGTCACCCGGGCCGTCATCGCCGTCGACGTGGGCCTGCCCGTCAACCCGCGCGGCCTGGAAGCCCAGATGATCGGCGGCCTCGCCGACGCGATCTCCACCACCCTGCGGGCCGGCCTGCACATCGACAAGGGGCTTCCGCTGGAAGGCAGTTACAGCCAGTTCCACTGGGCGCAGCAGCGGGACACCCCGCGCGACGTACGCGTCTTCGTGCTGCCCGCCACCGGGGAGCGGCCCGGCGGCGCCGGCGAACTCGGGGTGCCCGCCGCGGTCGGCGCCGTCGCCAACGCCTGGGCGAGGGCCACCGGCCGCAAGCCGCGCAGCTTCCCCCTCGACTTCGACGTCGACTTCACCCCCTACCCCCGCTGACCGGCCGAATCAGGAGCGCTGCCGTGCCCTTGCAGACCTTCACCCTCAACGGCGAGAGCGTCACCGTCGAGGCGCCGGACGACCTGCCCCTGCTGTGGGTGCTGCGCGACCTGCTCGGGGTCACCGGGCCCAAGTACGGCTGCGGCGTCGACGTCTGCAAGGCCTGCACGAGCCACCTCGACGGCCGGGACGTCCGGCCGTGCGTCGTGCCCGTCTCGGAGTGCGCGGGCAGGACGGTGACCACCATCGAGGGGCTCGCCGACGGCGACCGGCTGCACCCCGTGCAGGAGGCCTGGCTCGAACAGGACGTGTCGCAGTGCGGGTTCTGCCAGCCCGGCCAGATCATGGCGGCCGTCGCGCTGCTGCGGCGGACCGCCGAGCCCACCGACGAGGACATCGACGCGATCGCCAACATCTGCCGCTGCGGCACCTATCCGCGCATCCGGGACGCCATCCGCAGTGCCGCCGCGCGCATGTGAGCGGGAAGGCCCCGGGAACCCCCCGTGGTACCCGGGACCGACACTGTGCCCAGCCTAGGCGCGCGGCGGCCGCGGTGCAGGTTCAGCACTGCACAGCGAGCCGGAGAGAGGGGTGTCACAGCGCACAGCGGGGGAGCGGTGGTTGAATGCGGCGGCGTCCCGAGCACCGAACGGAGCCTGCCATCCCGAACCCGCCCGCACCGACCACGCCGGCGCGCCCCTCCGGCACCCCGACACCGGCGCAGATCCGCTCCGACGACGTGCTGAAGCTGCACCGCCTCGCCCACTCCGGCGGTTCGGCCGCCGTCCTGCGGTGGCTCGGCGCCCGACTGGGCGGCTGGGCCGGGGTGGTCGGCGCCGGCGCAACCGCGGGACCCGACCCGCACGGTACGGCGGACCCCCGCACCCCCGAGCTCGCCCTGCGGGGAGCGGCCGAACTCGCCGACCGCGGCCTGCGGTCCGCCGTCCTGGACGACGGCGGATCCACCGCGCTGCTGTTCGCGCTGGGGGAGGGCCGCGCGCTCGCCGCCGTACTCCCCCCGCCGCACGACCCGGCCGCCCCGGCGCTGCTGGCGGACGCCGCCGTGCCGCTGGCCCTCGTCCTGCGCGCCGAAGCGGCGGAGCGGCGCGAGCAGCGGGCCGAACTCGCCGAGTCCCGGGCCCGCGAGGCGGTCCTCCACCTGCTGATGAACGGCCGGCTCTCCACGGCCCACCAGATCGCCGAGGCGCTCTCCCCCTCGCTACCCGAGCCGATGCGGATGTACGTCGTCGCCTGCCGGCCCGGCGAGCGGACCGCCGTCGCCCGGCTGTGCGGAGAGCTGACCGGCGGCAGCGCCTGGGTGGTGCGCTGCCCGGTCTACGAGGGCCACCTGATCGTGCTGGTGCCCGCCGGAGGCCCGGACGGACCGGACGGGCACGCCGCCCTCGGCGCGGCCCTTGCCGCCGCCGTCCCCGGAGGCGCCGTCGGCGCGAGCGGAGAGCTGCCGCTGCGCGAGGCCCCCGCCGCGTACACGCAGGCGTTCCACGCCCTGGCCGTCGCCCGCTCCCGCCCCGAGCGGCACGCCCGCTTCGGCCCGGGCCCGGAACCCGAACTGGCCGCCCACGCGGCCGGGTCCGGCTGGGCGGCGGCCGTGCTCGCCCCGCTGCACACGTACCGGCCGCGCCGGCCCCAGGACCCCGGCGCGCAGGAGCTGCGGGCCACGGCCCGGGCCTGGCTGGACTTCGGACCCCACGCCACCCGGCTCCTGAAGGTACACCGCAACACCCTCGCGACGCGGCTGCGCCTGATCGAGTCGCTGACCGGCGCCGACCTCTCCCGGCTCCCCGACCAGGCCGCCCTCTCGCTCGCGCTGCGGCTCACCCCCGACGGTCCGCTCGCCGGGCCCGCCGGCCCCGGGGCGCCGCCCGCCGGCCTCGGAGCGGGCCTCGACACCGTGCTGCGCCACCCCGACGTGGCCGCCTGGGCCCGCGCCCACCTCGCCCCGCTGACCGGCCCCGACGCCCCGCCCGGCGCGTACGGGACGGTCCGGGCCTGGCTGCGCCACGACGGCCGCCTGGCACCGACCGCGGCCGCGCTCGGCATCTCCGTACCGGGCACGCGCAAGCGGCTCGCCCGCACCGAGACCGTCCTGCAGCGCTCCCTGCTCCGCTCGCCGAGCGCCCGCCACGACCTCTGGCTGGCCCACCACGCCGCGGAACTGGACGGCGCCGCGCCGCCATGCTGAGCCGCGGACGGCCCGTTCGGAGGGCCGCGGCTTCGGGGAAGTGTCGTCAGGGACGACAGGGTCAACGTGTCCATGCCGGCGCCCCGGCCCTCTGCTACGGCGCCCTGCGCGGGCGGTGGTGCCGGGGCGGGGTGGCGGCGGGGTGCTGGAGGCAGGCGGTGTGGGCCAGGGACAGTTCGACCACGTGCGCCGGGTCGGACAGGGAGCGGCCCGTCAGCTGTTCGAGGCGGCGCAGCCGGTTGGAGACGGTGTTGCGGTGGCAGTACAGGCGCTGCGCGGCCTGCGCCGTCGAGCCCTGGCAGGTCAGCCAGGTGCCGAGCGTGGCCAGCAGCACCCGGCAGTCCTCCGCGGGCAGCGCCAGCACCGGGCCGAGCACCACCTGCCGCAGCCGGTCCGCCAGTTCGGCCTGCGCGGCCACCAGCGCCATCGGCAGCCGCTCGTCGAGCAGCGCCGCGCCGGTGCCGGGCGCGCCGGTGCCCGCCGGGGCGGGGACGGTGCGCAGTGCGAGCGCGGCCAGCCAGCGCGCCCGCGTCAGGTCGCCGGGCGCCTCCACCACCGGGCTGATGCCGGCCCGCACCCCCAGCGGGGCCAGCAGCTCCCGCACCGCCTCCAGCGGGTGCGGGCCGAGGTCCACCAGGCCGGTCTCGCCGTCGGAGCGGATCCGCCACAGCACCCGCGGCCCGGCGGCGGCCGACGGCTCGGCCGGTACGCCGCCGCCGGCCCGGGGGCCGAGGACCGCCACCGCGAACCGGCCCCGCTCGGGGAGCCCCAGCTGCGCCGCCGCCTCGGAGACGGCCGGGCCGTCGGCGGCGCCCCCGCCGTCCAGCAGCGCGTCCAGCAGGGCCGCGCGGCGCTCCCGGTCGCGGTCGCAGCGCGCCGCCTCCGTTCGCCGGTACGCCTCGGCCACCGCGTCCGTCATCTGGTCCAGGACGTCCCACAGCACGGAGGCGAGCGGCAGCAGCCGCGGCAGGGCGTCCGGGTCGTGCGCCGTGACCGCCTCGGTGAGGGTGTGCCACAGCAGCCGGCCGCCGCGCCGGTACGTGCGCAGCAGGGAGGCGAGCGGCAGTCCCTGCTCGGCACGCAGCGTCCCCGTCGCCCGGGCGTCGGCGAGCTCGACCGGCAGCCCGCGCGAGCTGCGCACCAGCCCCTCGACGGACTGCGCGAGGTTGTGGTGGATCCGGTCGCGCAGCTCGCCGCGGCCGAGCAGGGCGGCGTACGCGGGGTCGTCGGCCAGCGTCCGCTCGGCGAGCCGGTCCGCCGTGACGGCGATGCGGCGGGAGAGGTCCTCCCGTATCTCGTCGATGATGATCGGCTCCATGGGGGGCAGGGTGGCACGGAAGCCGGACCGGGGGACAGGGCCGGGCGGCCCTTCCGCCTGAGGGTCCGCGAGGGGCGGCCGTCGGACATCCGCCGCGCCGTGATCAGCAATCACGGTCAAAAGTTGTCGGGTTCCGGCCAAGGTGTCGCGCGGTTCCGCGCATGTTCCCGCGGAAAATGCCGGAAGGCCGTTGCACGCTGCGGAACTTGAGTAGGTTCCCTCCTGTCGCGCCGAAGGACCGTGCACTTCGCACATCTGGCCGGGAGGGGAGCCCGCGTTGCCCGGGATCGACGAATGCCTGCTCGAAGCCATGGCGCTGCCCGGTGCACGCGGCGCCGCGCTGGTGGACTGGAGCAGCGGGCTGGCCCTGGGTACCGCCGGGGACTCGCCGGTCGGGGACCACGAGACCACCGCGGCCGAGACGGCGGAGCTGGCCCGGGCGGCCGCCGAGTACGAGTCGTTCGCGCAGGCGGGCCCCGATGCGGCGCCGGGCGCAGCGGCCGACCGGGCCCAGCCCGTGGAGGACGTGATCGTGACCACCCGCAGCGGCTACCACGTGCTCCGCTTCGTCGAGACCAGCTTCGACAGCAGCGTCTTCCTCCACCTGTGGCTGGACCGCACCGAGGGCAACCTCGCCCTCGCCCGGCACAGACTCAGGGCGCTCGCGGAGGGGCTGGTGCTCAGATGACCGCCCTCGCCGCCGCCGTGTCCCCGCTGCTCACCCGGCTCGCCGCCGAGCGCGCCACCGGCGCCCTGCTCCGCGACCGCGGCACCCTCTTCCTGGAGGACGGCCGCATCGTCCACGCGGAGAGCCCCGCCACCCCCGGCCTCGACGTCCTCCTCACCACCGGCGGCGGCCTCGCCCCCGAACGCTGGCGCGAGGCCGTCGACCGGGCCGGCGCCCGCCGCCAGGTCGCCCGCTTCCTCGTGGACAGCGGCGGCCTCGCCGGCGGCGAACTGGAGATATGCCACCTCGCCGCCATCTTCGACGCCGCCTTCTTCGCCCTCTCGCCGGGCAGCGGCCCCTCCCGCTTCCGCCGCGGCGCCACCCACTGGATCGGCTCCGTCCGCTCCGTCCCGGCCGCGGCCGTCGAGCGCGAGACGCGGCGCCGGCGGGAGCTGCTCGACGCGGTGTGGCCCTACCCGCAGCTCGACACCTCCCCCGTGGTGCCCCGCGCCGCCGCCCCCGGCCAGACCGTCACGGCCCGCCAGCGCGCCCTGCTGGCGTACGCGGACGGCCTGCGGACCCCGGCGGACCTCGCCTGGGTGCTGGGCCGGCCGGCCTTCCACACCCTCCTCGACGTGCGGCGGCTGGCCGCGGCCGGACTGGTGGAGACCCCGCTCGCACCGGTCCGGGCCGTGCGCGCCGCGACCACCCTGCCCGACTGGATGACCGACACCCAATCCCCGGACGTGGCGCTGCTCCGCCGGTTACGCGACGCACTGGAGGCAAGCCTGTGAGGCTCCCGCTGCGACCGGCTCTGCGCTCAGAGCGCGCCGCCGACCGCTCCGAGCACGCCGACCGCTCCGAGCGGAGGCAGCCCGAAAGGAGAAGAGCCGACATGAGCACGGCGATGGTGCCCGCCGAGGCCGAAGCCGAGATACTCGCCGAGCTCCGCCGGCTCCGAGCCCGGGTCCCGCAGCTCAGCGGCGCCCTGGCCGGCAGCTCCGACGGGCTGGTCCTCGCCCAGGACAGCGCAGCCACCGAGGTCGAGGCCGTCGCGGCCCTGACCGCGGCCGCCCTCGGGGTGGCCCAGCGGCTCAGCGACAGCACCGGGCAGGGCGGATTCCGCGAGCTGCTCGTCCGCGGCGAGCACGGCTACGTGGCCACCTACGCGGCCGGCGACGCCGCCGTCCTCACCCTGATCGCGGAGCCCCGCGTCAACGTGGGCCGGCTGCACCTCGAAGCCCGCCGCTCCAGCCTCCGCATAGCGGAGCTGCTCGACCACACCCTGGCCCGCCGGGTCGCGGCAACCGCCCCGCCCCGGCCCCCGCTGCCGCCCGCGCTCCCGCCGGCGCGGCCGGGTCCGGCCGGCTGATCCGCATGCATCACCCCACCACCCGAAGAAAGAGGAACACACCGTGAACGTCGAAACCGCGCTCAAGGAAGCGACCACCGTGATCGACGGCGCGATCGGCGCCGCCCTCGTCGACTACGGCAGCGGCATGGCACTCGGCACCGTCGGCGGCGGCAAGGAGCTCGACCTCGGCGTCGCAGCCGCCGGCAACACCGACGTGGTCCGGGCGAAGGTCCGCACGATGGAGATGCTCGGCCTCAAGGACGAGATCGAGGACATCCTGATCACCCTGGGCGGCCAGTACCACCTGATCCGGCTGCTGAAGGGCCGGGGCGCCTCGGGGTTCTTCCTGTACCTCGCGCTGGACCGCGGCCGCGCCAACCTGGCCATGGCCCGACACCAGCTGAAGAAGATCGAGAACGAGCTCGAGATCTGACCCGGGGGCCGGCCCGACACCGACGCCGAGGTGGCGGACGGCGGAATTCTTTGCCGTCCGTCCCGGCGGACCATGGGATATGTCCAGGATGGGGGGACTTTATCATCCTGTAACCGAGTAGGATGCTCTCACCTACTGATCATCCCAAGAGCTTTCCCACGCTGGAGAACCCGCACCCCATGCCCCCGCGCCTGAGCATCGTCGTCCCCGTCTACAACGTCGAGCTCTACCTCGACGAGTGCCTGGAGTCCATCGCCGCCCAGACGTTCGCCGACTTCGAGTGCATCCTGGTCGACGACGGTTCCACGGACAACAGCGCCGCCATCGCCAAGGCCTTCGCCGCGCGGGACAAGCGCTTCCGGGTGGTCATGCAGGAGAACGCCGGCCTCGGCGCCGCCCGCAACGTCGGCGCCCGGCACCTCACCGAGGGCACCGAGTACCTGGCCTTCGTCGACAGCGACGACACCATGCCGGACTACGCCTACGAGCGGCTCATCGCCGCCCTCGACGAGACCGGCTCCGACTTCGCCGGCGGCAACGTCAAGCGCTTCCGCTCCGTCGGCATGCAGCAGTCCTGGGGCCACCGGGCGGCCTTCGCCAAGACGCAGCTGAAGACCCACATCTCCAAGTTCCCCGCACTCGTCACCGACCGCACCGCCTGGAACAAGGTCTACCGCCGCAGCTTCTGGGACGAGCACGGCTTCCAGTACCCCGAGGGCATCCTCTACGAGGACGCCCCGGTCAGCATCCCCGCGCACTACTTCGCCTCCAGCGTCGACATCCTCAGCGACTGCGTCTACCACTGGCGCGTCCGCGAGACCGGCGAGCGCTCCATCACCCAGCGCTCCACCGACCCGGTCTCCGTCATCGACCGCGTCACCTCCGTCCGCCTGGTCCGCGAGGCCCTCAAGGCCAAGCAGGGCGCCAAGTACACCCGCTACCTGCGCGACTACGACCACAACGTGCTGAGCGAGGAGCTTCCGCTCATCTACAAGTACGTCGGCGAGGGCGGCCCCGATTTCCGCGCCGCGTTCGTCGAGCACGTCGGCGGCCTCATCAAGGAGATCGGCCCCGAGCCGTGGCCGAACCTCACCGTCGCCGACCGCCTCAAGGCGTACCTGGCCGCCGAGGGCCGCGTGGAGGACTTCATCGCCCTCTGCCACCACCAGCGCGACTACGACTACAGCGTGCCCGTCAAGGGCCTCGCCCGCCCGCAGGCCGACTACCCGTTCCTGCAGGGCCGCCCGCCGGTCCCCGCCAAGCTCCTCACCCTCGGCACCCGCGAGCGCCGCGTGGTCAGCCGCCTGGAGCAGGCCGTCTGGAAGGACGGCAAGCTGCTCCTGCGCGGCTACGCGATCCCCGGCCACCTCGGCGCCGAGAACCGCCTCGCCTCCCGCAAGGCCCTCGTCTTCCGCGAGGGCGGCAAGCGCCGCCGCACCGTCGTGGGCGCCCGCACCGTCGCCTCCCCGATGGCCACCGTCAACGCCCCGCACCTCGCGCTGCGCCACGCCGACTGGGCCGGCTTCGCCGCCGTCGTCGACCCGAGCGTCTTCCAGTCCGGCGGCAAGTGGCGCGACGGCATATGGACGACCTCCATCGCCGTCACCGGCCCCGGCGGCCTCCACCGCGCCCGCCTCAAGGGCGGCGAGTCCGACACCGGCCAGAACCCGCCCTCCCACTGGGTGGCCCCCGACGTCCGGATCCTCCCCAACGCCCAGGGCGCCCTGACCATCCAGGTGGAGGTCGTCCGCGCCCGCGCCCTCGACGTCCGCCCCAGCGGCGGCGACGCCCTCGAAGTGGCCGGCGAACTCGCGGCGGGCGTCAGCGGCGCCACCCTTCGCGCGGTGCACGTCTCCACCGGCACCACCGCCACCTTCCCCATCGAGACCGGCACCCCGCGCGGCGGCCGCACGCCGTTCACCGCCCGTGTGCCGCTGGCCGACCTGGCCGCCGTACCGGACGCCGAGACCGGCCCCGGCGAGTGGGCCCCCGAGCCGTGGAGCCTCTCCGTCACGGGAGCCGACGGCCGCGAGCACCGCCTCGCGCACGACGAGCGCGCCGGATTCGCCGGCCTCGTCCTCCCGCTGCCCGGCGAGGACGCCGGCCGGTCCGTCTACGCCAAGCGCGGCAACACCGGCCACCTCACCCTCTCCGTGCAGCCCTCGCCGCCGCTGGTGGACTCCGTCTCCGCGCAGGACGGCACCATCACCCTGGCCGGCCGCTTCACCGCCCCGACCGACGAGCCGTACGAGCTCGTCTTCCACGACGCCCGCGGCACCGAGTTCAGCTACCCGGTCACCCGGGACGGCGACCGCTTCGAGGCGGTCTTCGCGCCGCTCCTCCCCGAGCCGTACGCGGGCCGCACCACCCTGCCCTCCGGCCGCTGGTGGCCCACCCTGCGCCCCGTCTCCGAGGGCGGCGCCACCGCCGGCCTGCTCGGCGTCGACCGCGGCGCCCCGGTCCAGTTCGCGCCGACCGCGCTGCACGCCGGCCCCGTCGCCCTCACCGCCGAGGGCCGCCGGATGCGCGTCGAGGCCCGCTTCCACGACCGCATGGTGCTCGTCGCCGACCCGATGCTGAGCCCGCACGACCGCAGCCGCTACGCCCAGCGCGTCCTGCGCTTCGAGACCTACCCGGCGCGCCGCGCCCTGCCGCTGAAGGACATCGTCGTCTACGACGCCTTCCAGGGACACGGCGGCGGCGACTCCCCCCGCGCCATCCACGAGGAACTCCTGCGGCGCGGCGAGAAGCTCGACCACGTCTGGCTGGTCCGCGACGGCCGCACCGAGGTCCCGCCGACCGCCCGCGCCGTCCAGCACGACAGCGTCGAGGCCTGGGACGCCCTCGCCCGCGCCCGCTACTACGTCGTGAACGACAGCGTGCCGCGCCGCTTCCGGCGCCGCCCGGGCCAGGTCGTCGTCCAGACCTGGCACGGCACGCCGATCAAGGAGATCGGCCACGACTTCATCCACGACTACTACACGAGCCCCGACATCCTGGAGGGCCTGGAGCACGACAGCGCCCAGTGGACGCTGCTCGCCTCCCCGAGCTCGTACGCCACCCCGATCCTCAAGCGGGCCCTCGGCTACGAGGGCGAGGTCATCGAGTCCGGCGCCCCCCGCACCGACGCGCTCGTCCGCCCCGACGCCGAGCGGATCGCCGAGGTCCGGCGCCGGCTCGGACTTCCCGAGGGCAAGAAGGTCGTCCTGTACATGCCGACCTGGCGGGAGAACCGCGAGGACTGGTCCGGCGGCTACAAGCTCGACCTGCAGATCGACCTCGACGCGGCGCGCCGCGAGCTCGGCGAGGACCACGTCCTGCTCGTCCGCGGCCACCACCACGTCACCGAGCAGGTCCGCGACCGCGCCCGCGACGGCTTCGTCGTCGACGTCTCCCGCTGGCCCGACCCGACGGACCTGCTGCTCGTCGCCGACGTGCTCGTCTCGGACTACTCCTCCGTCCTGTTCGACTTCGCGCTGACCGACCGGCCGATCCTGCTCTTCACCTACGACCTGGAGCACTACCGGTCCACGCTGCGCGGCTTCAACTTCGACCTGGCGGAGAAGGCCCCCGGCCCGCTCCTGGACGACTCGGCCGCCCTCGTCGGGGCCATCCGCAACGCCGACGCCCTCGGCGAGGAGTACAAGGAGGCGCGCGCCGCGTTCCGCGCCGAGTTCTGCGACCTGGACGACGGCCGTGCCGCCGAGCGCGTCGTCGACCGGATGCTGGCGAAGGGCGCCGCCGGCGAGGCGTAGTCCGAACGGGTGCACTCCGGGCACCCGGCGCAGCCGGCCCCGGGCCACCGATGAATTCGGGGCCCGGGGCCGGTCTACAAGGGACACGGGGGCGGCGCCCGACCGGGCGCCCCCGACGCACCCTTCCGGGAGGCAGTCATGAGCAGCAAGGGCTTCACCACGTGCCTGTGGTTCGACGGGGAGGCCGAGGCCGCCGCCGCGTACTACGTCTCCGTCTTCAAGGACGGGCGGATCGGCAGGACGGCCCACTACACCGACGCCGTGCCCGAGCGGGCCGGCGAGGTGCTGACCGTCGAGTTCGACATCAACGGGCAGAAGTTCGTCGGCCTCAACGGCGGCCCCGAGTTCCGCTTCTCCGAGGCGATCTCGTTCCAGATCCACTGCGACGACCAGGCCGAGGCGGACCGCTACTACGACACCCTCGTGGGCGACGGCGGCGAGGAGTCGGCCTGCGGCTGGGTCAAGGACCGGTTCGGGGTGTCCTGGCAGGTCATCCCGCCCGGGGTCATCGACCTGGTCACCGACGCGGACCCGGGCCGGGCGGCCCGCGCCACCGCCGCCATGCTCACGATGAAGCGGCTGGACGCGGCCGAGCTGCGCAGGGCCGCCGACGCCGCCTGACCGCCCGGGCGGGCAGACTCCGTGCCCGGCCGGCGGGCGCGGGGCGCCGGTCAGGCGGCGAGCGCCCCGAGGAGCGCCGGAAGGGCCGTCCCGATCGGCTCGCGGACCACCTCGTCCGCGAGCCCGTCGTACGGGGTCTCCTCCGCGTTCACGATCACCAGCCGCGCGCCCGCCTCGGCGGCCATCCCGGCCAGCGAGGCCGCCGGCTGCACCTGGAGCGTCGAGCCGACCGCGAAGAACACGGTGCAGTTCTTCGCGACGGCCACGGCCTGCGCCAGCACCTCCGGGTCGAGCCGCTCGCCGAACATCACCGTCGCCGGCTTCAGGATCCCCCCGCAGGCCGTGCAGGCGGGGTCCGCCTCGCCCGCGGCGACCCGGGCCAGCGCCTCGTCCATCGGGGTGCGGGCGGTGCAGGCCGTGCACACCACGGCCCGGGCGGTGCCGTGCAGCTCCAGGACCTTCCGCGGCGGCATGCCGGCCAGCTGGTGCAGTCCGTCCACGTTCTGCGTGATCACCCGGACCGGGACGCCGGCGCGCTCCAGCCCGGCCACGGCCAGGTGGGCGTCGTTCGGCCGGGCCTCCAGTGCCCCGAGCTCGGCGCGCATCCGCCAGGACCGGCGGCGTACCTCCGGATCGGCCATGTAGTGCTCGTACGTGACGAGCTTCTCGGCCCCGGGGTCGCGGCGCCACAGCCCCTCGGGCCCCCGGTAGTCGGGGATTCCGGAGTCCGTGGACACTCCGGCCCCGGTGAACACTGCGACGAGCGGCTTTCCCATGCGGTGACCCTACGGACGGCGCAGGGCCGCCCGCGACAGGATTTCGCCGCACAGGGCCGTTTCTGCGGTGAATCCCGCCCTCCACCGGAGTGAGATCCGGGGCCCGCCCCCGCCAGGGCCCCCGGCCGCCGGTTACACATGCCGCATGAAGCTCATGCCGTACGGCCTCGGCGCCGCGCTCTGTGCCCTGCTCGTGCTCCCCGCGGCCGCCCCGGCCTCCGCGTCCGCCTCCGCGGATCCCGGCCCGGCGGCCGCCGCGGGCCACAGCCCCACGGCCATCGGCGCCTTCCTCATCGACTTCTACGGTGAGCACGGCCCTTCCGAGCGCGACCGGGAGCTGCGCGTCTCCCAGCACCTGAAGGACAGACAGGCGCACAGCGCGGACCTGGACGTCCTGCTGTGCGCCCGTTCCGCGCCCCGGGACATCGGCATCGGCCCGGCCACCGTGGCCCCGGGCGCCGGCATCGGCTGGGCCACCGTCACCACGTACTGGGCAGGCGGCGGGACGGACACGTTCACGGCGTACGTGCGGCTGGACTCGTGGCCGATCAGGCTGGACGACGTCGTCTGCGCGGGCTGACGATCCCGGCGGGCCGGCGGACGGCCGGGGACCTCCGGGACGCCTGCGGGCGTTCCGCGCCTTCTGCTACAACACGGCACATGACGGGATTCGAGATCACCGGCGCGAGCGGCGCCGACATGGAGCTCATCCGCACCTGGGCCGATGCCGAAGGCTGGAACCCGGGCGACACCGACCGGTTCGCGTTCGCGGTCGCCGATCCGGCGGGCTTCCTCGTGGGCCGGCTCGACGGCGAGCCGGTGGCCTGCATCTCGGCCGTGCGCTACGGCACCGGCTTCGGGTTCATCGGCTTCTACATCGTCCGCCCGGAGTTCCGCGGCCGCGGCCACGGCCTCCAGGTGTGGCAGGCCGGGATGAAGCGGCTGGACGGGCGGCTCGTCGGCCTCGACGGAGTGGTCGAGCAGCAGGACAACTACCGCAGGTCCGGCTTCCTGCCGGCCTGGAACAACGTCCGCCACGAGGGCCGCCCGCGGCCGGACCGCGGCGGCCCCGCGGGCAGCGGCGCCGCGGCCGGTTTCGAGCTCGTGGACGCCGCCTCGCTGCCGTTCGAGCAGCTCGCCGACTACGACCGCCGGTTCTTCCCCGAGGCCCGCGACGGCTTCCTCGCCGCCTGGACCGGGCTGCCGGGCCGCACCGCCCTCGCCGCGGTCCGCGGCGGCCGCGTCGCAGGCCTCGGTGTGGTCCGGCCGTGCAGCGGCGCGGCCCGGATCGGCCCCCTCTACGCGGCGTGCCCGGACATCGCGGCCGCCCTGCTGCACGCCCTCGCCGAGCGGACCCCGGACGGGGTCGTCGCCGTGGACGTGCCGGACGCAAACGCGTCGGCCACCGCCCTGCTGGCCGGGCTGGGCATGGAGCCCGTCTTCGAGGCCGCCCGCATGTACACGGGGCCCGCCCCGCGCATCGACATGGCCGGCCTGTACGGGGTGACGAGCCTCGAACTCGGCTGACCGGCGGGCGGGGCCGGACGGCGGTCGCACGGCGCCGCCCGGCCCCGCCGGTGCGGGGCGGCCTCAGAACGCGAACAGCGCGCTGCTGGTGTGGTACAGGCCGCAGGGGTTGGCGTAGGTGTGGACGTAGCTGAACTTCCGGCCCTGCCACACGCCCTCCGCGGTGACCGTCAGCGGGTTCCACTCGCGGGTGCAGTCGACCCCCGGGCCGGGCTCGGCGATCCTGTCGAGGTCCGCGGCGTGCCGGCGCATGTCGGCACAGGCCCGCGCGGGGGAGGGGTGCGTGCCGCGCGCCTTGGGGGCGCAGCTCAGGGTGACCGCGCGCTGGACCGTCCCGTACGCGGGGTCCTCCCCGGCGATGACGGAGAGGACCAGGGCGGAGGGCGGGTACATGCTCTGCGTACCGGTCGTCGCGGCGCCGGCCGCTCCGGGCCAGGCCAGCGCGGTGAACGCGGTGAGCGCCATGGCGGCGGAACCGAGGCCGAGACTCCGTGCGATGGACCGCATTGCGAACTCCCTAGGGTGGGTTGCTTCGGATAGCGGACAGGAGTCTTGCCGACACACGCCGTGAACGCCCGTTCGCACTGTCATTTCTCGTCACGTTTCGTGAGCGAGTGTATGCAGTCCGCAGCGGCCCCGGGTGCACTGACCTGTGGGGGAGCGCGCCGGGGATTCGGCCGAACACACACGCTGAAACGTTTCCCGTACGGGTGTGCCCGGCCGCTCCCGGCGCCGGCGGAGGCTACTGGACGGCGGACGCGGCGCGCGGCGCGTACATGTCCAGCAGCCGCGTGCGGGTCTGCTGCAGGCGCAGGGCGAGGACCCGCCCCACCCAGTGCCCGACCGCGGATCCGAAGGCCGGGTCGGCGTCCATCGTCATCCGCACGGCGGTCGCGTCGAACTCGTACGCGCGCACCGGGGTCATCGCCTCCGCGCTCAGCTGCCACACGTACGGCGGGAACAGCCACGACCAGCCGACGAGCTCCCCCGGCCCGAGGTTCTCGATCGGCGTCGGCCGCCGCCCCCCGGGCACCGGGGTCTGGAGGGTGACCGTGCCGGAGCGCACGATCCAGAACGCCTCGGACGGCGATCCCTCCTCGAAGATCCGGGCGCCTTCGGGGAAGTTGACCTCCACGGCGTGCGACATCAGCCGGCCGCGGTGCTCGGCGGAGAGGACTGCGGCGATCCGGACAGGGGATGGTGTGCTCACGACGGCCTCCGATCAGGGTCCCCCGCTAACCCCAGTGTCGCCGACGCCCCCCGGAATCCGGGGCACGACGCAAGCCCCGCCTTCAGTCCTCCGCGCCGGCCTCCAGACAGGCCAGCTCCATCGCGTCGAGCACCGCCTCGTGGCTGCGCCGGCTCAGCTCGGCCACGCTCTCGATCTGGGCCGTCGCCCATGCCGCCAGCGTCATCACCAGGACGCGCAGCCCGTCCGTGCCGTGTTCGGCGAGGATCGCGTCGGCGACCGCCATCGCGTCCTCGGGCACGCGCTCCGCCGGCTCCAGACCCGCGAGCCCGCGCAGCATGACGAGGGTGCGGCGCGAGATCTCCGGCGTCATCCTCGCCAGCCGCAGGTCCTCTTCCTCGTCCATCCGCCCCACCCCTCCGGTCCCCTTCTGGCTTCCGCTGAGGGCACGGTAGAGGCAGGAGCCCGCCGCCGCAGGCCGTTTCGCCGGGCCGGGCCGCCGAGCACCCCGTGCACGCGGCTTCCACCCTTGCTGACCGGCCGGTAACTTGGCCGCGGCAGCCGCCCGGACCCCGGGCGCCCGACCGGCAGGAGCCGCCCGTGCAGAGCCTCGTCCGCCCCCTCCTCGCCCTCCTCCTGGCGGCGGCAGCGTTACCCGTGTCGGCCCTTCCGGCGCAGGCCGCGCCGCCCGCGGCCGGCACGGTTCCCGCCGCCGCCGGGACGACCGCGGCCGCCGAGGAGTGGACCCCGCCGCTGTCCACCCGCGGCCGCTGGATCGTCGACGCCGACGGCGACCGCTTCCGGCTCCGCTCCGGCAACTGGGACGGCGCCCAGGGCTCCTGGAACGGCTCCGGCGACCGCACGGACCCCGCCGCCCACCACGCCGGCCAGAACTCGCACGGGATCCCCCTCGGCCTGGACCGCGTCCCGATGCCCGCCCTCCTGGCCGACTTCCGCGCCCTCGGCCTCAACAGCGTCCGGCTGCCGTTCTCCAACGAGATGCTGCGCACCGCCGCCCCCGTCCCGGACGCGGCGGTCGCCGCCAACCCGGCCCTGCGCGGGAAGACGCCGCTCCAGGTGTTCGACGCCGTCGTCGCCGCCCTCACCGACGCCGGCTTCGCCGTCATCCTCAACAACCACACCGTCACCACCCGCTGGTGCTGCGGGCTCGACGGCAACGAGCGCTGGAACAGCGGCCAGACCACCGCCCGGTGGGCCGACGACTGGGTGGCCATGGCCCGCCGCTACCGCGGCAACCCGCGCGTGGTCGGCGCCGACCTCTACAACGAGGTCCGCCGCGACACCTTCCACGACCCCAACTGGGGCCTCGGCGACGACCGCGACTGGCACGCCGCCGCACAGGAGGCCGCCGACCGGATCCTCACCGAGGGCAACCCCGACCTGCTGATCGTGGTCGAAGGCATCAACTGGACCGGCATCCCCGTCGACGGGTTCCCCCACGGC
>NZ_RPSE01000449.1:0-4675 GCF_003949955.1 Streptomyces sp. WAC05292 | reverse complement strand
CCCCCGACCCGCCGCTCGGCGTGGGACACCCCCGCTACACCACCACCCACCTGACCCTGGAGCCCGGCAGCATCCTCGTCCTCTACACCGACGGGCTCATCGAGGCCCGCGGCACCGACATCGACGAGCGGCTGGCCGAACTCACCGGCACGCTCTCCGAGGAGCCGCACCCCACCCTCGCCGGACTTGCCGACGGCCTGCTGGCCCGCCTCGTCCCCGCCTCAGCCGACGACGACATCGCCCTCCTCATCGCCCGCATCGAACCGCCCTGACCGGCGGCCGGCGTACGGCGCCGCGGACGGCTCACCCCCGGCCATTCACCGGAGCGCCTAGTTCCGCCCGTGGGGCGGCTCCGCCATGATGAGCGCCCGTCGGGTTCCGAAGGAAAGGACCGCCCATGGCGAGGCCGCGGATGGGGCAGGGCGTGCTGCGCCGCAAGCCGATCGATCACATCGACGAGACCGAGGGCGCCCCGAGCGAACAGCTCGCGCGCACCCTCGGCCTGTGGCAGCTCACCGCCATCGGCGTCGGCGGCATCATCGGCGCCGGCATCTTCACCCTGGCGGGCACCGTCGCCAACGGCACGGCGGGACCGGCCGTCCTGATCTCCTTCCTCATCGCCGGCGTGGCCAGCGCCGCCGCCGCCTTCTCCTACGCCGAGTTCGCCGGGCTGATCCCGAAGGCAGGATCCGCCTACACCTACGGGTACGCCGTCCTCGGCGAGATCGCCGGCTGGTTCATCGGCTGGGACCTCCTGCTGGAGTACACGGCGATCGTCGCGGTCGTCGCCATCGGCATCTCCGGCTACTTCAACTTCCTCCTGGAGGCGACGGGCACGAGCCTGCCCGTCTGGATGCTGGGGGCGCCCGGCACCGGCGAAGGCCACCGCGTCGACCTCATCGCCGCGGTCCTGTGCCTCTTCACCGCCTACCTGCTCACCCTCGGCATCAGGAACGCCGCACGCTTCGAAACCGTCGTCGTCGTGCTGAAGGTGCTGGTGGTGCTGCTGGTCATCGTCGTCGGCTTCTTCCACATCGACACCGCCAACTACACGCCGTTCTTCCCCTTCGGCGTCGGCGGTGCCATCACGGGCGCCGCCACCGTCTTCTTCGCCGTCTTCGGCTACGACGCCATGAGCACCGCCGCAGAGGAGTCCAAGGACGCCCAGCGCCACATGCCCAAGGCGATCCTCTACTCGCTCGCCATCTCCATGGTGCTGTACGTGCTGGCCTGCCTCGTCCTGACGGGCATGCAGAACTACACCGAGATCGACCCGGAGAGCGGCTTCTCCACCGCGTTCCAGTCCGTGGGCCTCGACGGGGTCGCCAACATCATCGCCGTCGGCGCCATCATCGGCATCCTCACGGTGATGTTCACCTTCATGCTCGGTGTGACGCGCGTGTGGTTCTCCATGAGCCGCGACGGACTCCTGCCGCACTGGTTCGCCAAGACGCACCCGACCCGGCACGTACCGACGCGCGTCACCTGGATCGTCGGCGTCGGCTCCGCGCTCATCGCCGGATTCGTGCCGATCGGAGAGGCCGCCGAACTCACCAACATCGGCATCCTGCTCGCCTTCGCCGTCGTGTGCACCTCCGTCATCGTGCTCCGCTACCGGCGCCCCGACCTGCCGCGGCAGTTCCGCACCCCCCTGATGCCGTTCACGCCCGCCATCGGCGTCGTCGCCTCCCTCTGGCTGATCACGTACCTGAGGGTGGAGACCTGGCTCCGCTTCGCCGTCTGGTTCCTCATCGGGCTGGTCGTCTACCTCGCCTACTCCTACCGGCACTCGAACCTCGCCAAGACGCGGCCGGAGGCGGGAGCGGGCGACCGGCACCCGCCCGCATGACCCGCGCAACACCACGAAAACCCCTCTTCGCAACGGGTTTCACACGTCGTCCGAACCGCCTGACAGGAGCGGCCGCGCGTGGGACCTTGGTGGCTCCGCCACGAGGAGGGGATGCATGCCGAAGCACGCCGGCAGCGAAGCCGAAGCCGAGAAGGACCTCCTGGAGTACTGCGCATCGATCGGCTTCGACCCCGAGTGGGTCGACCCGAGGGACTGGCAGACGACGATCGGGATCGCCCGCAACGAGAAGTACGGCTTCGCCGAAGCCCACAACGCCATCGACAAGGACAAGGAACGGCTGCTCAAGGCGGGCGCCCGCGACGCGCGCCAGGCCGTGCTCGACGCGGATCCCGGGGGCCTGCTCGCGGCCGTGGCCACGCACTACTCCCTGAAGAACACCCTGGTCCCGGTCATCCTCAAGCAGTGCGCCGCCGCCTACGTGGGCGGGGAGCGCGTGAACCTCGGCCTCGGCGGCTCCCCCCTCGACCCCACCGCCTACGAGGAACTGCGCGAGGAGTGGCGGGCCGCCGCCCAACTCGCCGGGGGCGGCGTCTTCACCGGGTTCGTCAGCCACGCCCCGCAGGACAAGGCGGCCCTCGGGAAGGGCACCGTAGGAGCCACCCTCGCCCGGCGCAAGGTCCAGGGGAACCTCCTCGTCAGGATCGCCGGGGTGCGCTTCAACATGCACGTCGACATCGACGGGTAGCCCGCGCCGCGCACGACCGTGCCGCGCGGGCGGAAACCGCCCGCGCGGCACGGGGCACGGCGCTCACGGCGGCCGGCGGGTCGTCCGTCAGTCGTCGTGCCGCGCCGTTCGCGGGCCCGAGGCCAGGCGGCGGGCAGCCGGGCCGGGCGGCGGCAGGGGCACGGGGCGCGCCCCGTCGGGGTCCCCGCCGTGCTCCCCGAGCGGGCGCGTGCCCTCGGCCGCGCGGGCCATCCACTGCCAGGGGCCGGAGCCCGCCGCCTCCCGCGGGGCGGCCGCCCCCGGCGCCGGCTCCCGGTCGGAGATCCACGTCGTCAGCGTGAACCGGTGGTCCTCGAACCGGCCGCTCGGGCAGGTCGAGGGGACGACCTCGTGGAACGCGCAGGACGGGAAGAACACGATGGTGTCGTGCTCCGGTTCGACGGTCCGGTACGTCTCCGCGGGCCGTGCCCTCCCCTCGCCGTCGACGGCGGTGTCGTACAGGCGCAGCCGCCCGCCCCCGAAGCCGCGCGGCCTGCGGTGCAGGTAGTACACCGCCGACAGGGCGGTGCCGACGTCGCGGACCCGGGACGCGTCGGTGTGGATGCCGTAGTGACCGCCCTCGCCGTGCGCCGTCAGGACCGTGACCGACCGGTCCAGGACCGCCCGCTGCCCCAGGACCTCCTGCACGAGCGGCAGGCAGTCCGCCAGGTGCGCGCTGAACACCTCGCTGGCCACCGGCAGGACCAGCGAGTCCCGCCCCTTGCGGGACACCTCGCCGGTGAGGGGGTCGCGCACGGTGCCGGCGCGGAAGTCGTCCTGCCGGGATATCGCGTACTCCAGGAGGGCGTCGGCGCGTTCGGCGCCGAGGAAGCCCTCGAACCGGCAGACGGGCGCCGGGACGACGAGCGTGGGGGACCACCGGTCGGAGGGAGGCAGAGCCTGGAAGCTGATTTTCGTCGGCTTGGCCGGTTCCATCGCGTATCCGCTCATGGCCCCGAACGGTACGGGCCGCTCCGGCTCCGCCCGCAGGGGCACGCAGGGGCGCACCGGGGTACGCGTTCCCCGCGGGCCCGCCGCCCGGCGCGCGCCCGGCGCTCGACACGCTCCCCGTGCGACGGCCCCCGGATCCACCCTGCCGGAGCCGCCGCGGCGCCGGGGACGCGCCCCGCCGCGCTCCGGGCGTCAGGGGCGGCCCGGTCCGGGCCGGAGGACCGTGACGGGCAGCCCGGCGGCGCGGGCGGCGGCCACGGTGTCGGCTGTGCCGCCCGGGCGTCAGGGGCGGCCCGGTCCGGGCCGGAGGACCGTGACGGGCAGCCCGGCGGCGCGGGCGGCGGCCACGGTGTCGGCGGTGCCGCCCGGGCGACCGGGACGGCCGTCCCACACCGCCACCAGCAGGTCCGCCCGGCCCAGCAGCAGGCGCCCCGCCGCCGCGTACGCGTGCGCCGAGGCGCGCCGGTAGGGCAGGGTCCGCACCTCGGACGCCGCCGCGCGCAGCCGGTCGAACTCGGCCGCGTAGTGCGGCGCCACCATGCGCTCCCGGTAGTCGGCCGACGGCAGGACCGCGACGAGCCGGCCGCCGGCCGCGAGGACGGCGTCCGCGAACAGCGCGTCGGCCCCCTCGGCCAGGCACGACAGGCCGGTCAGCCCGTCGGCCGGGAAAGCGGCGAGGAACCGGCGGAGGGCCTCCCCGACCGGGCCGCGGACCTCCGGTGCGAGGCGGACGTGCCCGGTGACGGCCACGGCGGTCGCCTGCGGGCCTGAGCCGGCGGCGGGCAGCGGGCGTGCGGCCGGTGTCATACGCGGTCCCCCAGGGCCGTGTGGCGATCGCCGGAGCGTAGCAGCGCGGCACCCGCGGCCCTCGGGCGATCCCGTGCGGACTTGACGGGGACGGTCGGGCACCCTGGCCGACGGCGTGTCAGGAGGTTAGGGTCGTTCCGGCGGTTCAGGGCCGCAGGTGTCGCGGCGCCCGGTGCGGTGCATCGCAAGGCGCCGGAGGACCGCGTCGGCTGTCGGGGCACTCCGGCAAGGCGGCGAGGTGCCGTGCCGGACGCCGCGGACCCGGCCCTGATCCGCCGCACCGATCCCGGGACCGCCCGGCAGCACCCGCCCCGCCGCCTGACCGACAAGGCACTCCGTGACCC
>NZ_RPSE01000448.1:0-4690 GCF_003949955.1 Streptomyces sp. WAC05292 | reverse complement strand
GCCGTCGGCTCGGCGGCTGACCGCCGGGTCCCGGGCACGGGCTTGCTGGCGCCAGACGCCCCCCGCCCCGGCGCGCGGCGCGCGCGGGCGGCGCCGCGGTCGTCGTCGGGAGGTGTCAGTAGAAGAGGACCGAGGAGCGCTGCCGACCGCGGGAGGGCCGGACGCGCCGCGCCGGCGGCTCGGTGCCGTCCCCGGCGGCAGCGCGCACGGGGCCGCGTACGGGACCGCGTACGGGGCCCGGCCCGGCCAGGCCGGCCCGGAACAGCCCGTACGTGATGCGCTGCCGGGCCGCCGACTCCAGCTCGTCCCGCAGCAGGCCGTCCCGGAGCACCGCCCCGGGCCCGAGGAGGGATTCGACGGCCGCCAGTGCCCCGGCGGTGTCGCCGTGCGCGAGGCGCTCGCGGATGCCGGGCAGTGACTCGGGCCGGCGGTGCGCCCGGTCGATGGCCCGCAGGCAGGGCAGCGGAGTGCCGTTCAGGGCGACCAGCAGCTCCTCGCGCCGGAGTTCGTCCGGGCCGTGGTCCAGCGCGGCCAGGACACCGTCGACCAGCCCGATCCGGTGCCGCGCCCCCCGGCAGTCCACGAAACGGGTCCCGTCGTCCGGTCCGGCGTCCGCCGCCGGGCCGGACGGCAGGTGGCCGGGCACGAGCGCGCCGGCGACGAGCGGGTGCAGCCGGTCGGGCCCGATCAGCCCGGCGCGCAGCAACTCCAGGTCGGGCGGCACCCAGGCCGCCGCGTCGGGCAGCACCGGCAGGCGGATTCCGCCCGCGGGCGGCGCCGCCGGCCGGCCGGTGGCCGCGTCGATGACCAGGCGGTGCCGGCTGCCCAGGCGCACCTCGACGGGCCCGTGGTCCAGGCCGTCGGCCCGGAGCAGGAGCCGGGCCTCACCGGGCCACAGGTCCGGGGCGCAGCGGTACGCCGGTGCGGCGGAGGCCGGCCCGCCCGGCGGCGGCGCGGGCGTGGTGCCGGGCGGCCGGTCGGCGCCCGAGCGGTGCCGCAGTTCGCCGGCCCTGCGCGCGTCCCACAGGTGGCGGTGCAGGTCGAGTCGGAACCGCCGGGCAGGCCGCGGATGCGGGTGGTCGCGGGCGGCGGGCGAGGCCTCGGCCCGGGACCGGTCCCAGAGACCGAGGGCGATCCGCTGGCCGGCGTCCGCCCAGGCCGGCGGCGTCCGCACCACGAGGTACAGCGAGCCCGCGCCGTCGGGCCCGGTCCCGTCGTAGCGGGCCAGGGCCACGGTCAGGCCGGGGCGCAGCAGCCCGTCGGGGGCGGTCCGCGGCATGTGCCAGCGCAGCAGGTCGGGTGCCAGGTTGCGGAGGTCGGCCCGGAGGCGGGCAGCGCAGTCGCGGCCGTACGCGCGGGCGACGGACGGCAGGTGCAGGTCGACGTCCACGCCGGCGGCGGCACAGGCCCCCGCCCAGTCGCCGACGCAGCGGCGGGCGGTCGCGGTGTGGATCACGGAGGGCGGCACGGCGTACCGGCGCACGCGCAGCCAGAGGGACAGACGGGAATCCTCGTCCGGGAGGTGAGTGGTCATCAGCACTCACCTTGCGCGGACGGTTCCCCCAATCGGTGCAGAGGAGAAGTCTTCATCGCGGCGAGCGTAGACCGCGCCGGACGGATCCGCCAGGAATTTCCCGCAAGGGGCGGCGACCGGCAGAGGTGGCCGAATTGCGCCGTAGCGCCAGCGGGCCTCAGGAGAATCTCACCTCACAACGGGCGGTGATCGAAAACACTGCCGGGCCGCGCTCCACCGTGCGTCCGGCACACGGCCGTTCACCGTTCCCCCCAGCAAGGCGAGAGGTACCCAGATGAAGACAACCCGCGTCAAGCGCCACACGGCCCGCGTGCTCTCCGTGGCGCTGTCGGCGTGCGCGGTCGGCGCTGCGACCGCGCTTCCGGCGGCCGCCGCGGACCAGCCCACCCGCGAGCTCCTCATGGCGGACTGCCGGTCGGGCGAAGGCAAGTGCACGTTCAACTCCCCGAAGCTGGGGGAGGCGTACCTCGGAGAGTTCCGCCAGGTCTCGAACTCGCTCTACAACTGCAGCACGTCCGATGCCACCCAGTCGATGACCTGGGACGACACGGTCGGCGCGACGGACTCGCTGGGCGTCTCCGTCACGGCGGGCGGCAACATCGCCGGGCTCGTCGACCTGAGTGTTACGGCGAGTTACAGCCACACTTGGTCGAGCAGCCACTCCGAGAGCAGCTCGCTCAACATGACGGTGAAGCCGGGCGAGGTGGGCTGGATATCCCGCGCCCAGGTGATGCAGAAGGTCACCGGCACGTGGCAGACCCACTACGACAGCCCCAAGTGGGGCCACTACTACTGGTTCTTCCAGGACACGATCACCGGCCCCGCCAAGAACGGCACGGACGGCAAGAGCAACGCCGTCGTGGTCAAGACCCGCAAGATGACCGCCGCGGAGAAGCGTTCCTGCAAGGGCGACTCCTCGAAGGGCAAGGCGGTCGTCCGCGCCCGCTAGCGGCGGACGCACCCCCGGCCACGCTCGCCGGTGACACGGCGGGTCCCCGGTCCCACCCCACGCGGGACCGGGGGCCTGCCCCCGCACCGTGCAGGCTGCCTTTCGGCCGAGCCCCGGAGCTACCGGGCTGTCCCGGCCGACTCCTGGCTCCAGCGCAGTTCCGCCACCGCCTCTGCCGCTTCCCCGCGGACCCCGGGGTGGGGGTGGTGGAGGAACCGCTCGACGATCGGCAGTGCCGCCTGGTCGTGAGTCGAGGCGAGGACGGCCAGGACGTACTCCAGGAGCAGGGGTTCGAAGACGTCCGCAGCGACGGCGAGCGGCTCCACCACCCGGTAGGGAAGTGCGTAGTGCACAGAGGCGGTGCAGACGGCGTGCAGCGCGGCCTCGCGCACCGGGTGGCCCTCGTCGGAAAGCGCGACCGTGACGAGGCGCTCGACGGCCCGCTCGGCGTCATCCTGCGTCAGCCGGCCCGTCTCCAGGACATCGTCGACGGCATCGAGGCAGAGGGCCCGGCGGCCCGCACCGGAGCCCTCCAGCTCCTCCCACGCCGATTCGATCAGTGCAGTCAGTCCCTGGTATTCGTCCACGGCCGGAGCCTAGGCGAGGGACACCGGCGGCTGCGCGCCCCCGGGCCGTGAAGACCTCTGTCGGGGTCCTCGGACGGCCGCGGCCCATGCGGGCGAGCGGGGCGCCAGTCGGGGGCACGGCGGGCGCGGCCCCGGCGCGGCGGAGCCACCCGTGTGTACCGTGCGTGAGCGACGACCGCGCACAGTGATGTGGATCGGAGCCCCTCATGTCCATGCTGCTGATCAGAGGCAGGTTCAAGGTCGAGGGAGGCCCGAAGCCGGACGGCGACACCCTCCCCTTCATCCCCGACGACGTCGCCGACTGGAAGCTCGTGCCCGGCGGGCAGATCGTTCCCGGCGCCGACGGGCGCGCGAGCATCCGCCTCGAAGGCGTCGACGCCCTGGAGACCCACTACGGCCAGGCGCCGGACCCCGTCGACCACCAGCCCCGCCCGCTGGCCCACGCGGCCGCGGACGAACTGCTGAAGACCCTCGGCTTCGGCACGGTCCTGCGCGACGACGACGAGACCCTCGCCACCGTCCCGGACAGCGTGCCCGGCTGGATCCTCACCCGGGGCGCCGACGTGTACGGCCGCTGCGTGGCGTTCGTCGGCCGCGGCACCCCTCCCGTCCACAGCGGCTACCGGACCGGTGTCGACGAGCGCCTGCTGGAGCGGACCGCCAACCACCGCCTCCTCGAACGGGGACTGGCCTACCCGACCTTCTACTCCGGGCTCCCGGTATACCTGCGCGAGCTGCTCACCGAGGCCTCGGACAAGGCGCGGGCGTCGGCCGCGGGCGTGTGGGCGGCCGACAAGACCCTCCAGGGCTTCCCCGTCACCGGCAAGAAGTCGATCACGCACGACTGCGACGGCGCGGTGATCCTGCCGAAGCTGTTCCGCCGCCTGAAGGACTACCTGGACTTCACCGGCGACCCGACGCCGTCGGCGGACTGCTTCCGCGCGTTCCTCGCCGGGGCGGCGGACGAGTACCGCCTCCTGCCCGACACCAGGCGGCTCTACCGGGGCCTGCACCACATCGTGGAGGTCACCTCCGACAACAGCGTGCGGATGACCCGTCTTTCCCGGGACATCGTCTTCACGGAGAAGTGACGGCAGCGGGTGCGGCCGGTCCCGCCGGCCGCACCCGCTGCCGGTCAGTGCCAGACCGTCTGCACGGAGTCGAACTGCACCCAGGTGATCGGGTTCCCCGAGTTGCCGCCGTAGATGGTCAGGGAACCGGCGGTGTTGACCTCGAAGCGGCAGGCGTTGATGCCCTGGCTGTTGTTGCGCGGCGCGGTGGCGCGGACCAGGCCGGTGGGCCGCAGCTCCGCCGGCAGCGTGGCGACCTTCTGGTCGGCGGTCAGGTTGCAGGCCACCGAGCCGCGCGCCTGCAGAAAGGCCGTACCGGCGATCGTGACCAGCCGGACCTGCGGCGCCGCGCCCGCCTGGGCGGTGACACCGGGTTCGAGGACGAGGTCCGTCCACGGCTGCGCCTCGATCCCGCCGGCGGCGACGGCGGGCGCGGCGGACAGCACCTCGGCGGCGGTCAGCGCGGCGGGCAGGGCGAGGGCGGCGCCGAGGATGCGGCGGCGGTTGTGGGACATGGCTGGGCGGTCTCCTTGGCCGTACGGGGGAGGGG
>NZ_RPSE01000447.1:0-4705 GCF_003949955.1 Streptomyces sp. WAC05292 | reverse complement strand
GCGTATCGCCCTCGTCACCGGCTCGCTGATCGTCACCGGCCTGCTCGCGCACGGCTCCCCCGCGCATCCGGGGCCCCTGCCACCGCCGCTGCCCGCGCGGCTCGCCGATACCGGGGGCGGCAGTCAGCTGATCACCGCGGTGGCGCCTGCGCCTGGGTCCACCACCGGGCGGGTGACGTGGTGGGACCGGTGGGGTGGGCGGTGGTACGAGCGGGGCACTGCCGAGGCGCGGTTCGGTGCGAACGGGCTGACGGAGGGCGCGACCCGCACCCAGGGCACGAACACCACGCCGACGGGCCTGTACGCGTTGCCGTACGCGTTCGGGATCCGCCGGGCGCCGGTGGGCACGGAGGTCGCGTACCGGCCGGTCACCGACGCGTCGTGGTGGTGCCAGGACAACGCGTCGGGCAGCTACAACCGCTGGGTGGAGCCGCTGCCCGCGGACTGTGCGCCGGGCGAGGCGGAGCACCTGGTCGCGTACGGGCAGCAGTACGCACATGCGATGGTGATCGGCTTCAACTACGAGGAGCCGGTGCGCGGGCGGGGCGCGGGCATCTTCCTGCATGTGAACGGCAAGGGTGCGACGGCCGGCTGCGTGTCGGTGCCGGAGGGGGCGATGCGGGCGATCCTGCGCTGGGCGGACCCGGAGCGCGACCCGCACATCGCGATCGGTACGGAGTCCGGGGCGCTGGCCGTCACCCGCTACTGACGGGCCGCCCGGCCGACCCGGCGCTCCAACCCGCCCGATGCCCGGACGGGTTGGGGTGCCGGCCGGCGGCCCGTCACCCTTCCTTCTGCGCCAGCCTCAGCATGTGGTCGGCCAGTGCCTGGCCTCCGGCCGGGTCGCGGCTGATCAGCATGAGGGTGTCGTCGCCGGCGATGGTGCCGAGGACGGCGTGGAGTTCGGCCTGGTCGATCGCCGAGGCGAGGAACTGGGCCGCGCCGGGCGGGGTGCGCAGGACGACGAGGTTCGCGGACGCCTCGGCGGAGATCAGCAGTTCGCCGGAGAGGCGGCGCATGCGCTCCTCCTTGGCGGACTCGCCGAGCGGGGCCTGCGGGGTGCGGAAGCCGCCCTCGCTGGGGACCGCGTAGATCAGCTCACCGCCGGTGTTGCGGATCTTCACGGCGCCGAGTTCGTCGAGGTCGCGGGAGAGCGTCGCCTGGGTGACGCTCAGCCCGTCGTCGGCGAGCAGCTTGGCCAGTTGGCTCTGCGACCGGACCGGCTGCCGGTTGAGGATGTCCACGATCCGGCGGTGGCGGGCGGTGCGGGTCTGCGGGACGGCCGGGCCTCCCGCGGGTTCCGGCCGGGGAGAGGCCCACTGGTCGTTGTCCTGCGCCTGGCTCATCGTCGTCTCATTCCCCGGTTCGTCCGTCCCCGTTGGCTGCGTCGAGGATGCCGGGCAGGGCCTGTACGAACGCGTCCGCCTCGTCCTCGGTGAGCACGTACGGCGGCATGAGCCGTACGACGTCGGGGGCGGGCGCGTTGACCAGGAAGCCGGCGTCCTGGGCCGCCTGCTGCACCTGCGGTGCGTACGGCCCGGTCAGCACGATACCCAGGAGGAGGCCCTCGCCACGGACGTGGGAGACCAGCGGGTGGCCGGCGCCCTCGATTCCGGAGCGCAGCTGCTCCCCGCGGGCCTTGACCCGGTCGAGGAGGCCGTCGGCGGCGATGGTGTCGAGGACGGCGAGTCCGGCGGCGCAGGCGACGGGGTTTCCGCCGAAGGTGGTGCCGTGGTGGCCGGGTTGGAGGAGGCCGGCGGCGGGGCCGAAGGCGGCGACGGCGCCGATGGGGAGGCCGCCGCCGAGGCCCTTCGCGAGTGTGACGAGGTCGGGGTCGACGCCTTCGTGGGCCTGGTGGGCGAACCAGTGGCCGCAGCGGCCGGTGCCGGTCTGGACCTCGTCGAGGACGAGGAGGGTGCCGGTGGCGCGGGTGATGTCGCGGGCGGCCTTGAGGTAGCCGGCGGGCGGGACGACGACGCCGTTCTCGCCCTGGATGGGCTCGATGACGACGAGCGCGGTGTCCTCGGTGACGGCGGCCCGGAGGGCTTCGGTGTCGCCGTAGGGAACGTGGGTGACGTCGCCGGGCAGGGGCCGGAAGGGGTCCTGCTTCTTGGGCTGGCCGGTGAGGGCGAGGGCGCCCATGGTGCGGCCGTGGAAGCCGCCGTCGGTGGCGACCATGCCGGTCCGCCCGGTCAGCCGGCCGATCTTGAAGGCTGCTTCGACGGCTTCGGCACCGGAGTTGCAGAAGAAAATCCGGCCGGGTCGGCCGAAGAGCTGGAGGAGCCGTTCGCCGAGGGCGAGGACGGGCTCGGAGGCGTACAGGTTGGAGACGTGCCCGAGGGTGGAGATCTGGCGGGTGACGGCGCCGACGACGGCGGGGTGGGCGTGGCCGAGGGCGTTGACGGCGATGCCCCCGACGAAGTCGGTGTACTGCTTGCCGTCGGCGTCCCAGACCTGGGCGCCTGCGCCGCGGACGAGGGCGACGGCGGGGGTGCCGTAGTTGTCGGTGAGCGAGGCCCGCCAGCGGGCGGCGTACTCCTGGTTGCTGCTGCCGGTCACTGCTGCTCCCCTCCCTGTGTGTGCGCTGCCCGTGCGTCGGGCACGACCATGGTGCCGATGCCCTCGTCGGTGAAGATCTCCAGCAGGATCGAGTGCGGGACCCGTCCGTCGATGACGCGTGCGGTGCCGACGCCGCCGCGGACGGCGTGCAGGCAGCCCTCCATCTTGGGGACCATGCCGCTGGACAGCTCGGGCAGGAGCTTCTCCAGCTCGCCGACGGTGAGCCGGCTGATGACCTCGTCGCTGTTCGGCCAGTCTGCGTACAGGCCCTCGACGTCGGTGAGGACCATCAGCGTCTCCGCGCCGAGGGCGGCGGCGAGGGCGGCGGCGGCGGTGTCGGCGTTGACGTTGTAGACGTGCCCGTCGTCGGCGCTGCGCGCGATGGAGGAGATGACGGGGATCCGGCCGTCGGCCAGCAGCGCTTCGATGGCGCCGGTGTCGATGGCGGTGATCTCGCCGACGCGCCCGATGTCGACTGCCTCGCCGTCGATCTGCGGGGTGTGCTTGGTTGCGGTGATGGTGTGGGCGTCCTCGCCGGTCATGCCGACGGCGAGCGGTCCGTGCTGGTTGAGCAGGCCGACGAGCTCGCGCTGGACCTGCCCGGCGAGGACCATGCGGACGACGTCCATGGCCTCGGGGGTGGTGACGCGCAGGCCGGCCTTGAACTCGCTGACGAGGCCCTGCTTGTCGAGCTGGGCGTTGATCTGCGGGCCGCCGCCGTGCACGACGACGGGCTTCAGGCCGGCGTGGCGCAGGAAGACGACGTCCTGGGCGAAGGCCGCCTTGAGGTCGTCGTCGACCATGGCGTTGCCGCCGAACTTGATGACGACGACCTTGCCGTTGTGGCGGGTCAGCCAGGGCAGGGCCTCGATGAGGATCTGCGCCTTGGGCAGGGCGGTGTGCTTGCGGGCGGTGGTGCCGGGCCGGCCGGCCTTGTCGTTGTCGGTCATGACGAGTAGGCGCTGTTCTCGTGGACGTAGTCGGCGGTGAGGTCGTTGGTCCAGATGACGGCGGAGGCGCTGCCGGTGGCGAGGTCGGCGGTGATGCGGACTTCGCGGTCCTTCATGGAGACGAGGTCGCGGTCCTCGCCGACGGAGCCGTTCTTGCAGACCCAGACGCCGTTGATGGCGACGTTCAGCCGGTCGGGGTCGAAGGCGGCGGAGGTGGTGCCGATCGCGGAGAGCACCCGGCCCCAGTTGGGGTCCTCGCCGTGGATGGCGCACTTGAGGAGGTTGTTGCGGGCGATGGACCGGCCGACCTCGACGGCGTCGTCCTCGTCGGCCGCGCCGACGACCTCGATGCGGATGTCCTTGGAGGCGCCTTCGGCGTCGCCGATGAGCTGGCGGGCGAGGTCGTCGCAGACGGTGCGTACGGCTTCGGCGAAGGACTCGTAGGCGGGGGTCTTGCCGGAGGCGCCGGAGGCGAGCAGCAGGACCGTGTCGTTGGTGGACATGCAGCCGTCGGAGTCGACGCGGTCGAAGGTGGTGCGGGTGGCGGCGCGCAGCGCCCGGTCGAGGGTGGGGCTGTCGAGGTCGGCGTCGGTGGTGAGGACGACCAGCATGGTGGCCAGGCCGGGGGCGAGCATGCCGGCGCCCTTGGCCATGCCGCCGACGGTCCAGCCGTCCTGGGTGACGGAGGCGGTCTTGTGGACGGTGTCGGTGGTCTTGATGGCGACGGCGGCGGCCTCGCCGCCGTCGGCGGAGAGGGCGGCGACGGCCGTGTCGATGCCGGGCAGGAGCCTGTCCATGGGGAGGAGGACTCCGATGAGGCCGGTGGAGGCGACGGCGACCTCTCCGGCGTTGTGCTCGCCGCCGAGGGCCTCGGCGACCTTCTCGGCGGTGGCGTGGGTGTCCTGGAAGCCCTTGGGGCCGGTGCAGGCGTTGGCGCCGCCGGAGTTGAGGACGACGGCGCTGACGGCGCCGCCGCGCAGGACCTGCTCGGACCACTGCACGGGGGCGGCCTTGACGCGGTTGGAGGTGAAGACGCCGGCCGCGGCCAGTCGGGGCCCGTTGTTGACCACGAGGGCCAGTGGCCGGCGACCGCCTCCGTCCTGGGCTCCAACACGGTCCAGGTGCAGGTCGCCCTCGACACCGCCGCGCAGCGGATCGTCGCGATCAGCGCCGTCGACAACCTCACCAAGGGCACC
>NZ_RPSE01000446.1:0-4742 GCF_003949955.1 Streptomyces sp. WAC05292 | reverse complement strand
GTCTACGACGACCGGGTCTACCGCTCCCCCATGGCCGTGGTCCGTGGTCCGGGAGGTCTGACGGGCTGCCGGGAAAAATCCATGCGCGGGTTTCGGCCGGACCGTCGGATTCCCGTCATGGCCGTGCAACGGCGGTGACCAGCGCCTTTGCCGCGGCCCTCACAGCACGGATGCGGCCGGCCCCGCACAGATGTGCACGCATGGGGGTGACAGGCCGCTACGCGCGTAGATATGCTCGTGTGGTGACCATGCCCACCACCCTCACCGCATTCGCCGACGTGACGACGTCCGACAGTGCGCTGCGCCGCTTCCTGCACGGGCTGCCCGGCGTGGACGCCGTCGGCCTGGAGGCCCGCGCGGCCGCGCTCGGGACCCGTTCGATCAAGACGACGGCCAAGGCGTACGCCATCGACCTCGCCATCTCGATGATCGACCTGACCACGCTCGAGGGTGCCGACACCCCGGGCAAGGTCCGTGCGCTCGCCGCGAAGGCCGTCCACCCCGACCCGACCGACCGTACGACGCCCATGACCGCCGCGGTCTGCGTCTACCCGGACATGGTGGCCACCGCGAAGGCCGCCCTGAACGGCGCCGACGTCAAGGTGGCGTCCGTCGCGACCGCCTTCCCGGCCGGCCGCGCCGCGCTGCCCGTCAAGCTCGCCGACACCCGTGACGCCGTCGCCGCCGGCGCCGACGAGATCGACATGGTCATCGACCGTGGCGCCTTCCTCGCCGGCCGCTACCTGGAGACGTACGAGCTGATCAAGGCCGTGAAGGAGGCGTGCGTCCGCGAGGACGGCACCGCCGCCCGCCTGAAGGTCATCTTCGAGACCGGCGAGCTGTCGACGTACGACAACATCCGCCGCGCCTCATGGATCGGCATGCTCGCCGGCGCGGACTTCATCAAGACCTCGACCGGCAAGGTGGGCACCAACGCCACCCCGGCCAACACCCTCCTGATGCTCGAAGCCGTCCGCGACTTCAGGGCGCAGACGGGCATCCAGATCGGCGTGAAGCCGGCCGGCGGCATCCGCACGACCAAGGACGCGATCAAGTTCCTGGTCCTGGTCAACGAGACCGCCGGCGAGGACTGGCTGACCAGCGAGTGGTTCCGCTTCGGCGCCTCCAGCCTGCTCAACGACCTGCTGATGCAGCGCCAGAAGCTGAGCACCGGCCGTTACTCCGGTCCCGACTACGTGACGGTGGACTGATCACCATGGCATCTGCATTCGAGTACGCTCCGGCTCCCGAGTCCCGCTCGGTCGTCGACATCGCCCCCTCCTACGGCCTCTTCATCGACGGCGAGTTCACCGACGCGGCCGACGGCAAGGTCTTCAAGACCGTCTCGCCGTCCACCGAGGAGGTCCTCTCCGAGGTCGCCCAGGCCGGCGCCGCCGACGTCGACCGCGCCGTGAGGGCCGCCCGCAAGGCCTTCGAGAAGTGGTCCGCGCTGCCCGGCGCCGAGCGCGCCAAGTACCTCTTCCGCATCGCCCGGATCATCCAGGAGCGCAGCCGCGAGCTGGCCGTCCTGGAGACCCTCGACAACGGCAAGCCGATCAAGGAGACCCGCGACGCGGACCTCCCGCTGGTCGCCGCGCACTTCTTCTACTACGCGGGCTGGGCCGACAAGCTCGGCCACGCCGGCTACGGCGCCGACCCGCGCCCGCTCGGCGTCGCCGGCCAGGTCATCCCGTGGAACTTCCCGCTGCTGATGCTGGCGTGGAAGATCGCCCCGGCGCTCGCCGCCGGCAACACCGTCGTCCTCAAGCCGGCCGAGACGACCCCGCTGTCCGCCCTGTTCTTCGCGGACATCTGCCGCCAGGCCGGGCTGCCCAAGGGCGTCGTCAACATCATCCCCGGCTACGGGGACGCGGGCGCCGAGCTCGTCGCCCACCCGGACGTGAACAAGGTCGCCTTCACCGGCTCCACCGCGGTCGGCAAGGCCATCGCCCGCCAGGTCGCCGGCACCGGCAAGAAGGTCACCCTGGAGCTGGGCGGCAAGGGCGCCAACATCGTCTTCGACGACGCGCCGATCGACCAGGCCGTCGAGGGCATCGTCGGCGGCATCTTCTTCAACCAGGGCCAGGTCTGCTGCGCCGGCTCCCGCCTGCTCGTCCAGGAGTCGATCCACGACGAGCTGCTGGACTCCCTCAAGCGCCGCCTGTCCACGCTGCGCCTCGGCGACCCGCTCGACAAGAACACCGACATCGGCGCGATCAACTCCGCGGAGCAGCTCGCCCGGATCACCGCGCTCGCCGAGACCGGCGAGGCCGAGGGCGCCGAGCGCTGGTCCCCGGCGTGCGAGCTGCCGTCCGCCGGCTACTGGTTCGCCCCGACGCTGTTCACGAACGTCACGCAGGCGCACACCATCGCCCGCGACGAGATCTTCGGCCCGGTGCTGTCGGTCCTGACCTTCCGCACGCCCGACGAGGCCGTGGCGAAGGCCAACAACAGCCAGTACGGCCTGTCGGCGGGCATCTGGACGGAGAAGGGCTCGCGCATCCTGGCCGTCGCGAACAAGCTCCGCGCGGGCGTCGTCTGGGCCAACACGTTCAACAAGTTCGACCCGACCTCGCCCTTCGGCGGCTACAAGGAGTCGGGCTTCGGCCGCGAGGGCGGTCGCCACGGTCTGGAGGCCTACCTCGATGTCTGAGTCGACCACGCGACTGAACGTCTTCAAGACCTACAAGCTGTACGTCGGCGGGAAGTTCCCGCGTTCCGAGAGCGGCCGGGTGTACGAGGTGACGGACTCGAAGGGCAAGTGGCTGGCCAACGCCCCCCTCTCCTCCCGCAAGGACGCCCGCGACGCGGTCGTCGCCGCCCGCAAGGCGTTCGGCGGCTGGTCGGGCGCGACCGCGTACAACCGCGGCCAGATCCTCTACCGCATCGCCGAGATGCTGGAGGGCCGCCGCGAGCAGTTCGTCCGCGAGGTCGGCGACGCCGAGGGGCTGTCGAAGTCCAAGGCCGCCGCCGTCGTGGACGCCGCGATCGACCGCTGGGTCTGGTACGCGGGCTGGACCGACAAGATCGGCCAGGTCGTGGGCGGCGCCAACCCGGTCGCGGGCCCGTACTTCAACCTGTCGACGCCCGAGCCGACCGGTGTCGTCGCGGTCGTCGCCCCGCAGGAGTCGTCCTTCCTCGGCCTGGTCTCCGTGATCGCCCCGGTGATCGCGACGGGCAACACCGCCGTCGTCATCGCCTCCGAGAAGGCCCCGCTGCCGGCGCTGTCCCTCGGCGAGGTGCTCGCCACCTCCGACCTGCCCGGCGGCGTGGTGAACGTCCTCTCCGGCAAGGCCTCCGAGATGGGCCCGCACCTGGCGGCCCACCAGGACGTCAACGCGATCGACCTGGCGGGCGCCGGCGAGGCGCTGGCCAAGGAGCTGGAGATCGCCGCGGCCGACAACCTCAAGCGCGTCCTGCGTCCACAGCCTGTGGACGACTGGAGCGCCGACCCGGGCACGTCGCGCATGACGGCGTTCCTGGAGACCAAGACGGTCTGGCACCCGACCGGCTCCCTCGGCGCCTCCGGCTCCGCCTACTAGCAGGACCGCACCCCGCGCGGAACGCGGAAGGGCCTCGGCGGCACGCACGTGCCGCCGAGGCCCTTCCGCTGCCCTGGGGCCGCGCCTACTGCGGGAGTACGGGCCCCAGGAGGGACGTCACGGCGGCCGTCGGCAGCTCCTTGACCGACGGGCCCTGCGTCAGCGCGCCGGTGACCATGCCCGTGCCGACCGCCGGGAAGTCCGCGACCTTCGTGGCGATCCCGTTGTCCAGCGGGTCCACCCCGGTCTTCGCGAGCGGGTTCACCTTCAGGTTGGCGATCGGGTCGACGACGCCGGACACGGCCGCCGGGACCGACAGTTCGCCCGCCTGGGCGCCGCCCGCCGCCATCGCGAGGGCCGCGCCGGCCATGGAGAGCGTGAGGCCCGCGGAGCG
This sequence comes from Streptomyces sp. WAC05292, assembly GCF_003949955.1. Lineage (NCBI taxonomy): Bacteria > Bacillati > Actinomycetota > Actinomycetes > Kitasatosporales > Streptomycetaceae > Streptomyces > Streptomyces sp. WAC05292. Next base: position 806 of record NZ_RPSE01000446.1, on the reverse strand, counting down.
CGCGGAGCGCAGGGCGCTGGAGGTGCCGGGGGCTGCGTGACGTGCCATGGGTTTCCCGCCTGTGGTCGTGTTCGCGTGCGCACGCAGCGTAGTGGAGGTGTGATCCTGGATACCAACCGCCCGCAGATGGCATCCCCTGCGCGGGGGAATGCGTCACACTGGTGTCCCGTGAGCTCCTCCTCTCCTTCGCCTGCGCGTGTCGTCCTGTTGACCGGGCCCTCGGGTTCCGGAAAGTCCTCGCTGGCCGCCCGGTCCGGGCTTCCCGTGCTCCGGCTGGACGACTTCTACAAGGAGGGCGACGACCCGTCCCTCCCCCTGGTCGAGGGAAGCTCCGACATCGACTGGGACTCGCCGCTCTCCTGGGACGCCGACACCGCCGTCGCCGCGGTCGCCGACCTGTGCCGCACCGGCCGCACCGAGGTCCCCGTCTACGACATCTCGACGTCCTCCCGCACCGGCACGGAAACCCTCGACACCGCGGGCGCCCCGCTGTTCATCGCGGAGGGCATCTTCGCCGCAGACATAGCGGCCCGCTGCCAGGAGCTCGGCCTCCTCGCCGACGCGATCTGCCTGCGCGGCCGGCCCTCCACCACCTTCCGCCGCCGCCTGCTCCGCGACCTGCGCGAGGGCCGGAAGTCCGTGCTGTTCCTGCTGCGGCGCGGCCTGCGCCTGATGCGGGCCGAGCGGGGCATCGTCGCCCGCCACACCGCCCTCGGCGCGCACCCCTGCGGCCGCGACGAGGCCCTGGGCCGCCTGGCCGCCGCCGCGGCCGGCCCCCGGCGCGCCCCCGCCGCCGCGGCCTGACC
>NZ_RPSE01000445.1:0-4811 GCF_003949955.1 Streptomyces sp. WAC05292 | reverse complement strand
CGCCCGGCCCGCCCCGGTGCTCCCTCGGAGCGCCGCGGCACGGCCGCTCGCGGCCCGGGCGGGTGCGTCGCCGGAGTGGATCCGGAATCGGATGCCGAGGGCATCCGGACTGAACTCCCGCCAGATGTCAGGGAATCGCGCAGCCCATGCAGCCATCTCACCCGAAAGGCCGGGCCATGCGCACCAGCCTGCGTTCCGACGCCACCACCACCGCCACCACCCGTCCCGCCCTCGCAGCGGTCCGCAACATCGGCATCCTCGCCCACGTCGACGCGGGCAAGACCACCGTCACCGAGCGGATCCTGTTCGCCACCGGCGCCGTCCACAAGCGCGGCGAGGTGCACCAGGGCACCACCGTCACCGACTACGACGCGCAGGAGCGGGACCGCGGCATCACCATCTTCGCCGCGGCCGTCAGCTGCTCCTGGGCAGGCCACCGCATCAACCTCATCGACACACCAGGCCACGTCGACTTCGCCGACGAGGTCGAGCGCTCCCTGCGCGTCCTCGACGGGGCGGTCGCCGTCTTCGACGCCGTGGCAGGCGTCGAGCCGCAGAGCGAGTCGGTGTGGCGCCAGGCGGACCGGCACGGCGTCCCGCGGATCGCGTTCGTCAACAAGATGGACCGGGCGGGCGCCGACCTCGACGCGGCCGCCAGGTCGCTGCGCGACCGGCTCGGCGCCGCCCCGCTCGTGGTGCAGCTGCCGATCGGACGGGAGGACGGCTTCGCCGGCGTCGTCGACCTGGTCCGCATGCGCGCCCTGCTCTGGCCCGCCGGCTCCGACACCTGCCGGACGCTTGCGGAAGCCGAGTGGGACGCCGAGGGCGGGCCGGGCCTGCGCGCCGAGGCCCTCCACCGCCGGCGCCTGTTGGAGGAGGCCGCTGCGGAACTCGATCCGGAAGCCCTGGAGGAGTTCTGCACCACCGGCACCCTGGCCGACGGCGCCCTCGCCCGCGCCCTGCGGACGGCGACCCTCGACGGCACCGGAACGGTCGTCCTGTGCGGGTCCGCCTACCGCAACCGCGGGGTGGAGCCGCTCCTCGACGCCGTCGCCGCCTACCTGCCGTCGCCCGACGACATGCCGCCCGTGCGCGGTACGGCAGCGGACGGCGCCGAGCAGGAGCGCCACCCCGACGCCGGCGGGCCGGTCGCCGCGCTCGCCTTCAAGGTGTCCGTGACCGCCTCCGGCCGCCTCACCTTCGTACGCGTCTACTCCGGAACCCTGCGGAAGGGGGACACCGTGCTGGACACGAGCACCGGCCGCACCGAGCGCGTCGCGCGCATCCTGCGCGTGCAGGCCGACCGGCACACCGAGTTGGACGAGGCGCGGGCCGGCGACATCGTCGCCGTCGTCGGGCCGAAGGCCGCCCGCGCCGGCACGACCCTGTGCGCGCCGCAGGCACCGCTGCTCCTCGAACCGCCCACCGTCGCCGACCCGGTGGTGTCCGTCGCGGTCGAGGCGCGCCGCAGCACCGACACCGGCCGGCTGGCGGCCGCGCTGGCCAGGCTGGCGGAGGAAGACCCGTCGCTGCGGGTGCGCAGCGACGCCGAGACCGGCCAGACCGTGCTGTCCGGGATGGGCGAACTCCACCTGGAGGTCGCGGTGGAGAAGATCCGCCGCGACCACGGGCTCGACCCCGCCGTGGGCCGGCCGCGGGTGTCGTACCGCGAGACCGTGGTGCGCGGTGTCGCGGGCCTCGTCCACCGGCACGTCAAACAGGACGGCGGAGCCGGCCAGTTCGCGCACCTCGTCATCGACGTCGAGCCGCTGGACGGTGCGGCCGCCGGACCCGGGACGGTCTTCGAGTTCCGCTCGACGGTCGTCGGCGGGCGGGTGCCGCAGGAGTACGTGCGCGCCGTCGAGGCCGGCTGCCGGGACGCGCTCGCCGACGGCCCGCTGGGCGGCCACCCGGTGACGGGCCTGCGGGTCACCCTCACCGACGGGGCGACGCACTCCAAGGACTCCTCGGAGATGGCGTTCCGCACCGCCGGGCGGGCCGCGCTGAGGGCGGCGCTGCGGCAGTGCGCGATGGGGCTGCTGGAACCGGTGGCCGAAGTCGTGGCCACCGTTCCCGAGGACGCCGTCGGCACCGTCCTCGGCGACCTCGCGGCGCGCCGCGGCCGGGTGTCCGGCTCCGAGAGCCGGTCCGGGACCACGGCGGTCACGGCCGTGGTGCCGCTGGCGGAGCTCTTCGGCTACGCGTCCCGGCTGCGCGGGCGGACGCAAGGGCGGGGCACCTTCACGACCCGGCCGGCGGGCCTCGCCCCGGTGCCGGAGGCGGTCGCGGCGCAGGTCCTGGCCGTCTGACGCTCCCGGCCCGCCGCTCCCGGGCGCGGCGGCGGGCCGGGCCGCGGCCGGGGGCGGCCGGGCCCGCGGCGGTCGCCCGGCCCCCGTCGGCGGGGTCCGCGCGGCGGGGGCGCGGGTGCCGTTCCGGTGGGGGTACGTGATCCTGGTGGCATGGGCCCCGCCGGTGTCCCCCGCAAGCGGATCGCCGCACGCTACGCCGCGGCCGCCCGCCGGTCCGGCCGGGTCACCCTCGCCGCCGGGGCCGCCTTCTACCTGTTCCTGTACGGCTTCGGAGCGACGGTCGCGGCGACGTACGGCCTGTTCGCGGCGGTGTCCATGGCCGGGCTGTCCCGGATCCCCGGGACGGGGCGGCAGCGCGCCGCGGTGCTGGTGCGGCTGGTGCCGGTGTGCTGGCTGCTGGTGGCCGTCGGCACGTACCTCGCGGTGCGTACGTGGACCGCCGTCGCCGGCATGCTCGTCATCGGCTTCGCGCTGGCGTTCGTCGCGGCCGGCGGCCCCCGCGCCGCCGGCGCGGCGCCCGGCCTCCAGCTGCTGTACATCCTGCCGTCGTTCCCGCCCTACGATCCGGGCTCGCTCGACGAACGGCTCATCGGCGCCACCGCCGGCCTGCTGCTCCTGATCCTCGCCGAGGCGTACCTCTTCCCCGATCCGCCGACCGTCCCCTACCGGGAACTCGCCGCCCGCGCCGCGGACACCGCGCAGGCGTGCGTCCGCGAGCTGGCCGCCCCGCCCTGGCGGCTCTCGGAACAGCGCGCGCGGGACGCGGCTGCCGCCATCGGCTCGCTGCGGCCCATGAACGTCCCGGAGGCGGACCGGCCCGCAGGGCCGGGCGTCCACGAGCGGGCCCTGTCGCAGACCGGCCTGTCGGCCCGGACGCTGCTCGCCCGGCTGCTCCGGCTGCCCGAACCGCCCGGCGGGTCCGGGCCGGCGGAGCCCGGCCGCCAGATCTTGGAGGCCGTCCGCCGGACCGCGGCGGAGACCGCGGCGTGCCTGCGGGGCGCCACGCCGCAGACCGGCGCCCGGGAAGGGCTGGCGCGGGCCCGCGCCGGGCTGGTGGCCTCGCACCCCGAACCGGCCCCGGGGGCCCCGCACCCGCCGGAGCAGGTCGCGGTGCTGCGCTGGTACGCCGGCCTCATCGAGGCGGCCGACGCCGCCCTCGCCATGTCCACGGCCGCAGCGATCTCCGTACACGGCCGGGCCGCCGCGCCCGATCCGCCGCCGATGCGCTTCTGGTACGCCCGTATGCGGGCCCCGCACCTGTGGTGGATGCGGCTGGAGGGGCACGCGGGACGCCGCTCGGTGTTCTTCCAGAACGCCGTCCGGATCAGCCTCGCCCTGGCAGCCGCCCGCACCGTCGCCGGGCTGGACACCCTCCCGCACGGCTTCTGGGCCACCCTCGCCGCCCTGACACTGACCCGGACGACGGTCCGCGAAACCGGCACGACGGTCCGGCTCGCCCTGACCGGCACGCTCGCCGGGGCCCTCCTGGCCGCCGTTCTCCTGGCCGCGGTCGGGAGCGACACCACCGTGTACGCGATCGCCCTGGCGCCCGTCATGCTGCTGACCTTCACGCTCGGGCCGGTCAAGGGCGTCGGCTGGGCACAGGCCATGTTCACGGTGACCATCGCCCTGGTGTTCGCGCAGCTCGCACCGGCGACCTGGCAGCTCGCGGAGCTGCGGCTGCTGGACGTGCTGATCGGCAGCGCGATCGGTGCGGTGTTCGGGCTGCTCGCGTGGCCGCGCGGCGCGCACGAGGAGCTCCAGCGCTCGGCGGCGGTGCTGATGCGCGGGGCGGCGGAGATCGTCGTCGCGACGACCGCCGCCGTCGCCGCGGGCGGCGTACGGGAGGTGCAGCCGGCCGTGCCGGGACACCGCTCGCTGAGGCACTCGCTGATCCTCGCCGAATCGGCGTTCGCCCAGTACCAGAGCGAGCCGGAGGGCTCGTACGGGCACCGCGGGCACGCCGGGCAGCCCGGCGGGGCGGGCCGCGCCGGCCCCGTACCGGAGCCGGACTGGCAGGCCACCGTGATGGCCGGACACCACACGCTGTGGGGGTCGGACCGGCTGATGGAGCCGCCACAGCCGGGGCCCGCGCCGGTCACCGTGCCCCCGCTCGGCCCGGATGCGGCCGAAGCCGTGGCCCGGCTGGGCGACCGGGTCGCCGGCCGCATGCTGCTGGTGTCGGCGGCACTCGACCCGGGCGGCGACACCCCGGCCGCCCCGGTCGCGCTGCGGGACCCGGCGTTCGACGGCTTCGCCGCCCGGCCCGACGGCGCGCCGCGCCTCTACTACATGACGGTGTTCTGGCTCGACTCCCTGATCACCGACCTCGAACACATCACGGGAACCGCCCGCAACCGGCCCGCAACCGCTCCGGAACTGCCCCGGCACTGACCCGCCCGGGGCGCGGGCGCCCGGTGGGCCGGGCGATACTTCGCTCCTGACCTCCCCCGAAAGGCGGCACCCGGCATGCCCGACCCGACCGGCCCGACAGCCCCGACC
>NZ_RPSE01000444.1:0-4813 GCF_003949955.1 Streptomyces sp. WAC05292 | reverse complement strand
GTCCCGCCCGCCCTGGTCGAACGGCTCCGCGCCCGCTTCGGGATACGGCTGCGCAACGGCTACGGCCTCACCGAGTCGACCGCCGCCGTCGCCTCCGTCCCCGTCCACCTCGACGCACCCGTCGACCCGGCCTCCGGCACCCTCTCCGTCGGCCTGCCCGGCGCGGACACCGCCGTCCGCATCCTCGACGGCCGGGGCGCCGAGGTCCCCCTCGGCGAGACCGGCGAGATCGCCGTACGCGGCCCCCAGCTCGCGCACGGCTACTGGGGGCGCCCCGAGGAGACCGCCGAGGCCTTCCCCGGCGGCGAGCTGCGCACCGGCGACGTCGGCTTCATGGACGCCGACGGCTGGCTGTACGTCGTCGACCGCAAGAAGGACATGATCAACGCCTCCGGGTTCAAGGTCTGGCCGCGGGAGGTCGAGGACGTGCTCCACACCCACCCGGCCGTCCGGGACGCCGCCGTCGTCGGCGTCCCCGACCCCTACCGCGGGGAGACCGTCAAGGCGTACGTGAGCCTGCTGCCCGGCGCCGCCGCCGAGCCGGCCGAGCTGTCCGCGTACTGCCGCGACCGCATGGCCGCGTACAAGTACCCGCGCGAAGTGGAGGTCCTGCCCGTCCTGCCGAAGACGACGAGTGGCAAGATCCTGCGTCGGGAGCTGCGCGACCGCGGCCGGAAACGGTCGTAGGGTCGCACGAAGGCAGGCCCGTGCCGGCCGTAGGCGCCGGCCGCGGAACACTGGAAGGAAGGACGGCGCCATGGCCGCCAGGACGACGGAGCCCGAAGGCACGCACGACACCCCGGTGCCGCAGCGGCTGCTGGCGGTGGCCACCCGGCTGTTCGCCGAGCGCGGCTACGACCGGACCTCCGTCCAGGAGATCGTCGAGGCGGCGGGGGTCACCAAGGGCGCCCTCTACCACTACTTCGGCTCCAAGGACGACCTGCTGCACGAGGTGTACGCGCGCATGCTGCGCCTCCAGCAGCAGCGCCTCGACGCGGTCGCCGACTCCGACGCCCCCGTCGCGGAGCGGCTGAGGGCGGCCGCCGCCGACGTCGTCGTGACCACCATCGAGAACCTCGACGACGCTGCCATCTTCTTCCGGTCGATGCACCAGCTCAGCCCGGAGAAGCACAAGCAGGTACGGGCCGAGCGCCGCCGCTACCACGAGCGCTTCCGCGCCCTCGTCGAGGAGGGGCAGCGCAGCGGGGTGTTCTCCACCGCCACCCCCGCCGACCTGGTCGTGGACTACCACTTCGGATCCGTCCACCACCTGTCCACCTGGTACCGGGCCGACGGCCCGCTCACCCCGCAGCAGGTCGCCGACCACCTCGCCGACCTGCTGCTGCGGGCCCTGCGCCCCTGACGGGCCCCGTCAGCGGTACGGCTTCAGCTCGCGCAGCGCCAGCGACCGCTGGTGGACCTCGTCCGGCCCGTCCGCCAGCCGCAGCGTCCGCGCCGCCGCCCACAGCTCGGCCAGCGGGAAGTCCTGGCTGACGCCGCCCGCGCCGTGCAGCTGCACCGCGTCGTCCAGGATGCGCACCACCGCCCGCGGCGTCGCGATCTTGATGGCCTGGATCTCGGTGTGCGCGCCTCGGTTGCCGACGGTGTCCATGAGCCACGCCGTCTTCAGCACGAGCAGCCGCAGCTGCTCCACCGCCACCCGCGCGTCCGCGATCCAGCCCCGCACGACACCCTGCGAGGACAGCTCCCCGCCGAAGGCCGTACGTCCCACCGCGCGCCGGCACATCAGCTCGATCGCCCGCTCCGCCATCCCGATCAGCCGCATGCAGTGGTGGATGCGGCCGGGTCCGAGCCGGGCCTGGGCGATGGCGAAGCCGGCCCCCTCCTCGCCGACCAGGTTCGAGGCCGGGACGCGGGCCCCGTCGAAGACGACCTCGGCGTGCCCGCCGTGGTCGTGGTCCGCGTACCCGTAGACCGTCATCGCACGCCGCACCTCGACGCCCGGGGTGTCGCGGGGGACGAGCAGCATCGACTGCCGGCGGCGCGGGTCGGGCCCGTCCGGGTCGGTCTTGCCCATCACGATGAACACCTTGCAGTCCGGGTTCATGGCGCCGGAGATGTACCACTTCCGGCCCGTCACCGTGTACGCGGAGCCGTCCGCCGAGCGCTCGATGCGCGTCTCGATGTTGGACGCGTCCGACGAGGCGACCTCCGGCTCGGTCATGGCGAACGCCGACCGGATCTCCCCGGCCAGCAGCGGCTCCAGCCACTGCTTGCGCTGCTCATCGCTGCCGAACTGCGCGAGCAGCTCCATGTTCCCGGTGTCCGGGGCGGCGCAGTTGGTCGCCATGGGCGCCAGGTGCGGGCTGCGCCCGGTGATCTCCGCCAGCGGGGCGTACTGGAGGTTGGTCAGCCCGGCGCCGTACCGCTCGTCGGGCAGGAAGAGGTTCCACAGCCCGCGGCGGCGCGCCTCGGCCTTCAGCTCGCCGAAGACGGGCGGGGTGTCCCACGGCGAGGCCAGCCGCGCGCGCTGCTCGGCGGCAACGGGCTCCGCCGGGTACACGTGCTCCTCCATGAACGCGAGGAGCCGCGTCCGGAGTTCCTCGGTCCGGGCGTCGAATGCGAAATCCATGCGGAGTGCCTCAGCCTTCCTCGTCGAGTGTGGTCAGGCCGTGCTCGACGAACACCGGCACCAGCTCGCCGATGCGGTCGAAGCCCCCGCCGACCGTCTGCCCCAGCGTGTAGCGGCGGTGGATGCCTTCGAGGATCACGGCGAGTTTGAACCAGGCGAACGCCGTGTACCAGCCGATCGCGCCGGCGTCCCGGCCGGAGCGGGCCGCGTACCGCTCGACCAGCTCCGCGGGCGAGGGGTGTCCGGGTGCGGAACTCACCGTGCTGACGGGGGAGTCGCCCAGCCCGAGGTCGGTGCTGTACATCACCAGCAGGCCGAGGTCGGTCAGCGGGTCGCCGAGCGTGGACATCTCCCAGTCCAGGACCGCCCGGACGCCGCCGCCGTCCTCCCCGACGAGCACGTTGTCCAGGCGGAAGTCCCCGTGCACCACCGTCGCCGCGGGGGAGCCGGGCAGCGTGCGGGCGAGCGCGCCGCGCAGTTCGTCGATCCCGGGCAGCTCGCGCCCGCGGGAGGCCTCCAGCTGCTTGCCCCAGCGGCGCAACTGCCTCTCCAGGAAGCCCTCCGGCCGGCCGAAGTCCTCCAGTCCCACCGCCCGCGGGTCCACCGCGTGCAGGTCGACGAGCGTGTCGACCAGGCCGAGGACCAGGCTGCGGGTGCGCTCCGGACCGAGCGCGGCGAGCCGCTCCGCGCTGCGGTACGGGACCCCCTCCACGAACTCCATCACGTAGAACGGCGCGCCCAGCACCGATTCGTCCTCGCACAGCAGGAGCGGCTCGGGCACCGGCACCGCCGTGCCGTGCAGGGCCGCGATGACCCGGTGCTCGCGCCGCATGTCGTGGGCCGTGGCCAGGACGTGCCCCAGCGGCGGGCGGCGCACCACCCAGCGGCAGGCGCCGTCGGTGACCTCGTACGTGAGGTTCGACCGGCCGCCCTCGATCAGCCGGCCCCGCAGCGGACCGGCTGTCAGCCCCGGCAGGTCGCGGTCCAGGCGGGCGCGCAGCCGCTCCGGGTCGAGGCCGCGGGGGGCGGCTCCTGCGGGTGCTGGGCTCATGGTGCGCACCTCCGTGCGGAGAGGGACGGATGAGGGCGGCGGCCCGCGCCGGGCGGGGCGGCCGTGATCGCCGGAAGCCATCATGCCGACCAGTCGGTATGTCGTCCAGTGCGCGACCCCGCGCGCCCCGGGCAGACCTCCGCGCGTGGCGGGCTGCGCCGGCCCGCCCCGCGCACGGGATCAGGCGTGGCAGAGAATCGGTGTCCCGCCGTTCATCACCGTCATGTCCGTCAGCACCGCCAGGATGTCCAGCGGCGCCCCCTCCGGCTCGCCGGCCAGTTCCGCGTAGGCCCGGTGCAGGTTGGCGACCAGGCGCTCGCCCTCCCGCCAGGCGGCGAACTCGCCCAGGTCCGCCTCCCGGGCGGCCTCCAGCGGGGTGAGCCCCCTCGCCCGGCCCTCCCGGGCCAGCTCCTCCACGAACCGCAGGTAGCGCTCGGTCGCCTCGTACGCCGACGGGTCGGTCAGCGGCCCGTGCCCCGGGACGACGGTCTCCGCGCCGAGGGAGCGCAGCATCCCGAGGGCCCGGAGCGAGCCGGCCAGCGAACCCATCGCGAGGAAGGGGGTGCCCCCGGCGAAGACCAGGTCGCCGGTGAAGACGACCCCCTGCCGCGGGAGCCAGACGATCGAGTCGCCGGTGGTGTGGGCGACCCCGGGGTGGATGACCCGGACCTCCGTCTCGCCCAGGTGGAGGGTCATCCGGTCGCTGTAGGTGAGGTCGGGAGGGGTGATCTCCACGGCGCCGAAGTCGGTCCCCGGCCAGATCAGCTCCAGCTGGTGCCCGGCGGCGAGCTGCTCGGTGCGCGCGCTGTCGTGGCCGAGGACGAGGGCCTCCGGCGCGAAGACGCCGTTCCCGTACGTGTGGTCGCCGTGGTGGTGGGTGTTGACCACCGTGCGCGGCATCGGCACCCCGGCGGCGGCGACCGCGTCCCGCAGGGCCAGCGCCCGCCGCACGGTGGCGGCGGTGTCGACGAGCAGGGTGCGGCCGCCGTCGCTGACGAAGCCGGCGTTGTTCAGGCACCAGCCGCCGTCCGGCTGCACGTAGGCGTACACGCCGTCCGCGAGGCGGACGGTGTAGGGCGGTTCGGCGGTCATGTGCGCTCTCCCCTGGTGGCGGTGACGGGCAGTCGGCATCCTGCCAGCCGCCCGGCGGCCGGGGGAGGGGAGGGGTG
>NZ_RPSE01000443.1:0-4819 GCF_003949955.1 Streptomyces sp. WAC05292 | reverse complement strand
CCCCCGCCCCCCGTGAAACGAGGCCCGATGAACCAGACGACGACCCTGCTGCGGGACGCTGACCTCGCCCGCGCCTTCGACCGGGCGTCCGGCACGTACGACCGGCTCACCGGCTTCAACGCCGGGTACCACGCCGACCTCCGGCGCTCCGCCCGCCGGCTCCGCCTGCCCGCCGGCGGGGCCGGCCTGCACATCCTGGACGCCGGCTGCGGGACCGGCGCCTCCACCGCGGCGCTGCTGCGCGCCGCCCCGTACGCCCGGATCACCGCCGTCGACGCGTCCGCAGGGATGCTGCGGCAGGCGGCGGCCAAGCCCTGGCCGCCGGGGGTGCGTTTCGTGCACGCCCCGGTGGAGCGGCTCGCCGACGCCGGGGTCACCGGCCCGTTCGACGCGGTGTTCGCCGGCTACCTCTTCCGGAACGTGTCCGACCCCGACGCCGTACTGGCCGCCGTACGGGCGCTGCTGGGCGACGGGGGCAGGCTCGCGGTGCACGACTACACCCTCAGCGGGTCCCCCGTGCACCGTGCGCTCTGGTCCGCGGTGTGCCGGGCGGTCGTCGTCCCGGCCGGGACGCTCACGGGCAACGGGGGCCTGTACCGCCATCTGCACGGCAGCGTGCGCGCGTTCGACACGGCCCCGCGGTTCGCGGAGCGGATGGCGGCGGCCGGGTTCACCGGCGTCCGGGTGCTGCCGATGCCCGGCTGGCAGACCGGCATCGTCCACACGTTCCTCGGCAGCCGGTCCGCGGCTCCCGCCCGGAAGGATGCCACCGCATGAGCGCCGAGACGGCCGTACGCCCCTCCCCCGGCACGCCCCGGGCGCCCCGGCGCGGCCGGGACCGCCGCGCCGAGATCCTGCTGCCGCCGCCCGGCAGGCCCCGCTTCACCGGGGCGGGAGCCCCGCGCGCCGCGGTGGTCGGCGGGGGCATCGCCGGCCTCGCCGCCGCCACCGCCCTCGCGGAACGCGGCGTGCGCGTCACGCTGTACGAGCGCCGGCCGGTGCTGGGCGGACGGCTCGCGGGCTGGCCCGTGCAGCTCGCCGACGGCTCGGCGGTGACGATGAGCCGCGGGTTCCACGCGTTCTTCCGCCAGTACTACAACCTGCGCGGTCTGCTGCGCCGGGCCGACCCGGCCCTCTCCACGCTCAGGCCCGTACCCGACTACCCGCTGCGCCACCGGGGCGGGCTGACCGACAGCTTCGCCCGGGTGCCCCGCACGCCGCCGTGGAGCGCCCTCGGCTTCGTCGCGCTCAGCCCCACGTTCGGCTGGCGCGACCTCGCCGGGCTCAACCCGCGGGCGGCGCTGCCGCTGCTCGACGTGCGGGTGCCGCAGGTGTACGAGCGGTTCGACGGGGTCAGCGCCCGCGACTTCCTGGCCGCCGTCAACTTCCCCGAGGCGGCCCACCACTTGGCCTTCGAGGTGTTCTCGCGCAGCTTCTTCGCCGATCCGGGGGAGCTGTCGGCGGCCGAGCTGCTGCTGATGTTCCACATCTACTTCCTCGGCTCCTCCGAGGGGCTGCTGTTCGACCTGCCCGACGAGCCGTTCCCGCAGGCGCTGTGGGACCCGCTCGGCCGCTACCTCGACCGCCTCGGCGCGGAGGTCCGCACGGGAGCGCCGGTCGACGCGGTCGTCCCGCACGCCGACGGGAGCCTCGGCGTCGAGTCCGGCGGCGCCGGCGCCCGCCACGACGCGGTCGTCCTAGCCCTGGACGTTCCGGGCCTGCGGTCGCTGGTGGCCGGCTCCCCCGGCCTCGGGGACGCGGCGTGGCGTGCCGGGATCGCCGCCCAGCGCACCGCCCCGCCGTTCCTCGTGTCGCGGCTGTGGCTGGACCGGCCCGTCCGCCGGGACCGGCCGGGGTTTCTGGGGACGAGCGGGTACGGCGGGCTGGACAACGTCAGCGTCCTGGACCGCTGGGAGGGCGAGGCCGCCCGGTGGGCGGGGCGCACCGGCGGCAGCGTCGTGGAACTGCACGCGTACGCCGTGGACGGGCCCTCGGCCCGCGACCGCGCCGGCGTGGAGCGCGGCCTGCTGGACCGGCTGCACGAGGTCTATCCGGAGACCGCCGCGGCCCGTGTGGTGGACTCCCGCCACGAATGGCACGAGGACTGCCCGCTGTTCCCCGTGGGCGGCTACGCGGCCCGCCCGGGGGTGCGGACCCCGCACCCGGCCGTGGTGACGGCGGGCGACCTGGTCCGCAGCGACCTGCCCGTCGCCCTGATGGAACGCGCGGCGACGACGGGCATCCAGGCGGCCAACACCCTCCTGCAGAGCTGGGGCCTCCGCGGCCACCCCCTGTGGACGGTCCCCCGCAGGGGCCGCTCCCCCCTCCTGCGGACCCTCGCCTCCCTCACGGCCGGGCCCTGATCCGTGGCGCCGCGGGTCGGGGCCCGACCCGCGGCGCCGCGGATCAGCCGGGGAAGCGGCCCGTGGAGCGGAGGTGGTAGCGGCGTTCGGCGTAGGCGAGGTCGTCGCGCCAGAGGCGGCCGGCGGTCCATCGGATCAGCGGGCGCAGGGCGGGGGCGAGGGCTCGGGCGGCGGCGAAGCCGCGGCGGTCCGAGGCGGCCACCACGGCTTCGGTCACGGCCGTGCGGGGCCGGCCGTCGGGGCCGGGCCCCAGCGGGGTCGCGTGCGTCTCCACCACCGACGAGACGCCCTCGCCCTCGGTGATGTGCATGACGACGGTGCGCGGCTCCGGCGCGGTGAACTCGGCCCGTACGGGGACGACCAGCCTCCCGGCGACCTTGAAGGAGACGTCGACGGTGAAGGCGTCACTCTCCGCCTGCCCCTCCGGGACCCCGACGACGGTCAGGTCGGTGAAGGAGTACGGGTGGAACCAGGATCCGTGCCAGGGGTCCAGCCGGTTCGCCACGACGTCCTCGGGCTCGCACCGGCCCACCGTCTCGAACACGGCGTCGACCGCGCCGTGTTCCGGCCGCGGCGGGACGACCGGCCGGTCCAGCGGCGGTTCCCCGCCCGCCTCGTCGAGGCGGACCCAGGCGAGGACGCCGTCGTCGTGCACCGGCAGCGGCTGCCAGCCGGCGAACGGCTCGCCGCCGCGCAGGGCGAGCCCGTGCCAGTGGCAGACGAGCACGCCGCACACGACGCGGCTGTCGCGCAGCGGGGCCCCCAGGTGCGGGCAGGCGCCCGGCCCGGCCCGGAGCGCGCCCGAGGCGTCGCGCCAGGCGACGACCTCGGTGCCCGCGATGGTCCGGCCGAACGGCCGGCCGCCGGCGCCGACGGCCCGTGAGGCGCCGAGGACGTACCAGTTGCCCGACGGCATCGCCGCCGCCCGTTTGAGGGCGTCTGCGATGAGCGCCGGCCTGGCCTCGCGCCATGTGGGCGCCTGCCGTTCCCAGGGCACGCGCCGGCCCGCCCGCAGCGGCAGTCCGCGGCCCCTTCGCCGTGGTGCTCCTGCATCCGTCATGCCGTCCCTCCCTCTCCCCGTACGGCGGCTGCCTCCAGCGGCGCGGGCGCCCGGCGGGCGCGCAGGCGTGCCGCCACGACCCCCGCGAGTCCGGCCGCCGCCTCGCGGGCGCGCTGCCGCCGCGGCACGACCGCCCTGCGGTGGACGACGGCGTACCCGTCGGCCGCGACGGCGTCGAGGATGGCGCCGTACAGCCGGTACGCGGTCCTGATGCAGGGGCGGGAGCGCGGGTCGAGCATGGCGATGCCCGGTTCCGCCTCCCGGTAGACGCCGCGCGTGAGGGCCGCGGCCGCCTCCAGGGCGGCGCGGATCCGCGGGTCGGTCCGGCCGGTGGCCCGGCTCCACTCCAGGAGGGCGCGGTCCGCGCCGTGTGCGGCGAGGAGGTCGGCCGGGAGGTAGACCCGGCCGCGGTCGAGGTCCTCGCCGACGTCGCGGATGAAGTTGGTGAGTTGGAAGGCGACGCCCAGCGCGGCGGCGTGCGGCGCCGCCTCCTCGCGCGGGGCGACGGTGCCGAGCACGGGCAGCATCTGGAGTCCGATGACGGCGGCCGAGCCGTGCATGTAGCGGCGCAGGTCGGCGTAGGTGGGGTAGTCGGTGACGGTGAGGTCGTCGCGCATGGATGCCATGAAGTCGGTGAAGTGCCGGGCGGGGATCGCGTACCGGTCGGCGGTGTGGGCGAGCGCGCGGACGACGGGCTCGCTGCTGCGGCCGGTGCGCAGGCCCTCGTCGAGGGCGTCCGCGAGCCGGGCGAGCCGGGCGTCGCGGATGTGCGGCGGGGTCCCGCAGGCCAGGTCGTCGACGATGTCGTCGGCCCAGCGCGCGAAGCCGTAGAGGGCGTGCACGGCGGGGCGGCGGGGCACGGGCAGGAGCCGGGTCGCGAGGAAGTACGTCCGCCCGTGCCGGGCGTTGAGCCGCCGGCAGTGCCGGTAGGCGGCGCGCAGCTGCGGGTCGGCGATGCCGGCGGCGTCGAGTTCGCGCCGGGTCACGGGCGGTGCCCCCGCCCGGTGCCGAGGACGCGCTGGGCGGCGAGCTTGCCGCTGATCAGCACGGTGGGGACGCCGACGCCGGGGGTGGTGCCGCAGCCGGCCAGGACGGCGTTGTCGATGCCGCTGACGAGGTTGGCGGGGCGGAACGGGCCGGTCTGGGCGAAGGTGTGGGCGGCGGAGAACGGCGTGCCGGCGGCGTGCCCGAGGGCGGTCCAGTCGGCCGGGGTGACCAGCAGTTCCTCCTCGGTTGCGGCGCCGAAGCCGTCCAGGCCGCGGCGTTCCAGCTCGCGTACGAGGCTGTCGCGGTAGCGGGGCCCGAGGTCCCGCCATGCGGCGGCGGAGGGGCCGGTCGCGGTGTTCGGGCAGGGCGCGAGCACGTAGTGCAGGTGGCGGTCCGGCGGGGCGAGCCC
>NZ_RPSE01000442.1:0-4858 GCF_003949955.1 Streptomyces sp. WAC05292 | reverse complement strand
CGCCCCGCCTGACACCCCCCGCCCCACCAGGGCGGTCTTCGTCAACGGCTGCGCGGGGGGCCGTACGGCTGGAGGAGCTGGTCGACGGGTGCGTGGTCGTCGGTCAGCGGCCGGGCGTCGCCGATCCAGGAGGCGAGGCCGTCACCGGTGGCGAGCTTCCAACCGGTCCCGCGGGCGTCCAGCGCGCGCTGGGTCGCGGGGACGTCGAGCGGCCGGTCGGAGGCGAGGGCCACGAGATTGCCGCCCGAGGGTGCGATGGCGCGGTCGAGGCCGATGTCCTCGGGCTCGCCGGCGATGGCGACGTGCTCGAAAACCCCGCGCAGCGTGGCGACTTCGGCCCGTGCGAAGGCCATGTCGCCGTGGTCGATGAGATTGGCGACGTACACGCCGCCCCCGTTGAGCACGCGGCGTACGTCGGCCATCGCCTCCGCCGTCGTGAGGTGCCAGGGCACGCTCACGCCCCCGAAGGCGTCGCCGACGACGAGGTCGCGGCTGTCCGCGTCCAAGCGCCGCAGGCCGAGCCGGCCGTCCTCGACGCGCACGTCGACACCGCTGTCCGGCCTCAGCCCGAGGTGGTCGCGGTTGATGCGGACGACGCCGCCGTCGATCTCGGACACGACGCTGCGCGTCCCGGGGCGCGCGGCGGAGAGGTAGCGGGGGAGGGTGAGTCCGCCGCCGCCCAGGTGGTGGGCGGCGAGCGGCCGCCCCTCGGGGAAGGCGGCGTCGACCACCGACGCGATGGCGCGCACGTACGTGAACTCCAGGACGGCCGGGTCGTCGACGTCGACGTAGGAGTGCCGCAAGCCGTCCAGGACGAGCGTGCGGCCGGTGGCCCGGGCCGGGTCCGCGACGATGCGCGCGCAGTGGTAGCGGGTCTCCACGTCGCAGTCGCCGGGAGCCGCCGTGACGGCGAGGCCGCCGGCGAGGACCGCGAGTGCGAGCACAGGCGTGCCGGTCCACCCGCGCCTGCGCCACTCCACCAGCGCGGAACCGGCCGCCAGCAGCGTGCCGAGGCCGATGAGGATGCCGCTGACCGGCAGGCGCGACACGAGGACGAAGCCGGTGAGGACGGTCCCGACGATGGCGCCGAACGTGCCCGCACCCGACAGCCTGCCGACGACCGTTCCCGTCTCCGCCAGGCTGGTCAGACGCAGCTTGGTCACGATGGGCGTCACCGCCGACAGCAGTGCGCCGGGCACGAGGATGGTCAGCGAGGCCGTCAGCAGGAGCGCCGCCGGGGCCCGTTCCGCAGTGGTGCGCAGCAGGGCGGGGGTGAGGGCCACGACCACCCCCGACACCCCGAGCGCCGGCCCGACGAGCCGCCGGGGATCGACGCGGTCGGCGAGGCGCCCGCCCAGCCAGGACCCGGCGGCGATCGCCGTGAGCGCGATGCCGATCACCAGGGTGCTGGTCTCCAGGGTGAGGCCGAGGTACGGGGCCAGCAGCCGCAGGGCGACGATTTCGACCACCAGGACGGCAGCCGAGGACCCGAACACGAGCGCGAAGGCCGCGCAGGGGCCGAGGCGGCCGCGGGGAGGAGTACCGGTGCCCTCGGTGACGGGCGGGGACGGTGAACTGGTCACGGCCGCCATCCTTGCACGCAACGCCTTCCCGGACGCCGGTCGTGAACGACAGCCGGCCACTTCCCGCCGCAACCGCCGGGCGGCGTGGCCACTCCCGATCACCTCGCAGCCGAATCCGACCGTTCCGGTCCCGCCCCGAAACCATCCGCGTCGCGAACGGCTGCCGCCGGAAGTCCGGTGAGCCCGCGGGCCGGCTCCGAGCCCGGTAGGGGCGGGAGGCGGTTCCCGCCCTTCCGCCGACGCGTCGGCGGAAGGGCCCGGCCTCGCTCGGGATTCCTACGAGCCGCAGCCGGAGGAGGAGCCCCCTGCGGCCCCCCGCCGGAGGGGCGCCGGCGGAGCGGCCGGGTAGCCCTCGCTGCCTGCGGTACCGGACGGCGGGGGCGCCGGCGCGACCTGACGCGCGGTCCGCCGCGGGCGCACCGGTCCGGTCCGGAAGCAGGCCCGGGCCGACGGATGGCGCTGCGCGGCGTACAGCACCCGGGCGGCGCCGCGGACCGCAGCGGTGTGCGGCGCCCGGACCGCCACCACCGGAGCCTGCAGGCCATCGGCGAGCAGCGGGACGAGGTCGGGGCGCAGCCCGCCGCCGCCGGCCAGGAGTACGCCCCGGTTCAGCGCGGCGGCGGTGACGGCGGTGCGGTCCTGGCGCAGCATGGCACGCACCATTGCGGCGACCGCGTTCCCGAGCTCCTCCGACGGAACGGTCCCGACCGGGCCGTCGGTGCCCAGCGCGGTGCTGCGTGCGTCGACGACCGCGCCGTCGACGAGCAGGACGACCTCGCTGGAGTGGGCGCCGACGTCCGCCACCAGCAGCGGCCGGGCGAGGTCGGCGTGCGCCGCAAGGGCCGCGGCGCGAGCGGTGGACAGGGTCAGGACGGCTCGCGGGCGCAGCACCTCCACGACCGCGCGGGCCTGCTCCCGGTACACCGGGCCCTGCATCACGCGCGTGGTGACCACGACCAGGGGACGGGCGCGGCGCGGCATGTGGGGGCCGAGCATCCGGTCGAGCCTCCGGGCCGTCTCGGGGACGTCCGCGATGGTGCCGTGCCCGACCGGGTGGTGCCCGGGCCGCACGTCCGGCGCGTTGAGCCCGGGCGCGTCGAGGACCACCCCGCGGCTCGCGACCCAGACCCGCGTGCGGGCACTGCCCATGTCGAGCGCCAGGCCCTCGCCCTGCGGGAGCGGCGGCCGGGGCGGAGTCCCGGCGGGCAGGCCGGCACCACGTCCGTGGACCGGGCTCACCGCCCGGCCTCCCGCACCTGCTGGCAGCGCGCGCAGTAGCGGGCCTGCGGCACGATGGCCAGGCGTTCCCGCTCGATCGGCCGGCGGCACAGGTGGCAGGTGCCGTAGCGGCCCTCGGCGATGCGCTGCAGCGCCGCCCGGACGTCGGCGAGGACCATGCGCGCCGACGCGGCCAGCTTGGCCTGCACCTCGACCCGCCCCGGGGAGCGGCGCCCCTGCGACTCCTCCGCCTGCGACGCAGCGGCGATCCTCCGCAACTGCTCCTGCCGGAAAAGGAGCTGCTCGTGCAGGTTCTCCTGCAGGGCCGCGAGGTCCTCGAACGACAGGTTGGCGCTCGGGCCGTTGACGGTCTGGTGGTTCACGACGACACCCCTTGTGAGCAGGGCGGACACGCGGACTGGGCTGCCTGGTCGGAGTCAGGTGGCGAGGCGGTTCTGGCAGGCGACGCAGTACCGCGTATAGGGCAGGATCTCCAGGCGCTCGGCGGGGACGACCGCGGAACAGCTCAGACAGGTGCCGTAGGAGCCGTCGTCGAGGCGGGCGAACGCCGCCTCGATCTCCTCGAGCACCCGCCTGCCGGCCTCGGCCTGCGCGGACATCAGGTGGCCGTCCGCGCTCTGCCCGCCTTCGAGGAGGGCCTGGACTTGGGCGACCCGGCTGCTGCGGGCGTGTTCGAGACGCCGGCGCGCGTCCTGGGCGGACAGCCGGCCGCGGTGCGGGCCGGTCTGGGAAACGTCGAGAGGCACGAGAGAGTCCCTTCGGGTCGGCTCCGGGTGCAGGGGGTCGGCACCCGCTTCCACGGCAGCGCCCGGCCGGCGGCCGGGGGTCGGCGACCGACGGCTGCGGCGCTGCGGTCCTTCGACTCTGCCCACTGCCCCGCGCGAAAGACATGGGTACCAGGCCCCATCCCACACTCCCCGCCATGACCACATGACCGCCGACAAGCCGTGGATATGGGGGTCAAGACCCATCGACACCCGACAGAAGCAAAGGCAGAGTGGCGCTATTACGTTCGCAATCAAAGGAAGGGGGCCGGGCCGGTGTCACTGTTCTGGCGGATCTTCGGGCTCAACGGCGTGGTGCTGGGCGCCGCGACCGCGCTCCTGCTGTGGGCACCGGTGACCGTCTCGGTACCGGTACTCCTCACCGAGGCGGTCATCCTGGTGGGCGGCCTCGTCGTCATGCTCGTCGCGAACGCGGCCCTGCTGCGCTGGGGCCTGGCACCGCTGGACCGGCTGAAGGCCCTGATGGCCACCGTCGACCTGCTGCGCCCCGGCCAGCGCCTGCCCATGCCCGGCCCCGGCGGAGGGGCGGACGGCGAGATCGGCCAGTTGATCCGCGCGTTCAACGCCATGCTGGACCGGCTGGAACAGGAACGGGCCGCATCCAGCGCCCGCGTACTCCTCGCCCAGGAGGCGGAGCGCCGCCGGATCGCCCAGGAACTGCACGACGAGGTCGGCCAGAGCATGACCGCGATCCTGCTGGTGCTGGGCCGCGCCGCGGACACCGCCGACGCACCCCTGCGCGAGGAGCTCCAGCAGGCCCGGGAGATCACCCGCGACAGCCTGGACGAGGTACGCCGCCTCGTACGCCGCCTGCGCCCGGGCGTCCTCGACGACCTGGGCCTGGTCAGCGCCCTGACATCGCTCACCCAGGACTTCTCCGCCCACACCGGCCTGCACGTCGTGCGCCACTTCGAGACCGGTCTGCCGGCGCTGGAGCCGGAGACCGAACTCGTCCTGTACCGGGTCGCCCAGGAAGGCCTGACGAACGCGGCCCGGCACGCCGACGCACGCCGTATCGGCGTCAGCCTGCACGGAGCCGACGGCGCGGTCGTGCTGGAGATCGCCGACGACGGCCGGGGCATCGGGGGAGCCTGCGAGGGAGCCGGGATCCGCGGCATGCGCGAACGCGCCCTCCTCGCGGGAGCCGCCCTCCACCTCACCTCCGCCCCCGGGTCGGGCACCCGCATCCGCCTCACCGCCCCCGCGCTCACGGAGCCTTGACGATGCCCGAGCCCGCACCCCTTCCCGAGC
>NZ_RPSE01000441.1:0-4886 GCF_003949955.1 Streptomyces sp. WAC05292 | reverse complement strand
GGCGGGGGTGGCGGTGCGGGCGGCGGCGCTGGGCGCGGAGGTGTTCCCCGCGGTGTCGCGCGCCCGGACGGTGAACGTGTACGAGGTCTGCGGGGCCAGGCCGGTGATGTCCGTCATCGTCTTCTCGGCCGGGAGGTCGCGGACCAGCTTCCCGTCCTGGAAGACCTGGTAGTTCGCCACCCCGTCGGCGGCGGCCGCGGCGTTCCACATCACGTGGACGGAGGTGGCGCTGCCGGCCTGGGCGGTGAGGCCCGCGGGAGCCGCCGGGGCGGTGGTGTCGCCGCCCGCGCAGCCGGCGAGCAGGGCGGCGAGTCCGGCGGCCAGGGCGGGGCGGAGCAGGGCGGCGGTGCGGGGCACGGGCCCTCCTCGGCGGCCGTTCCTCGTAAAGGTCTAGACATATATGGCACGCGGGCGGGCGGCCGGGCAAGACCCGGACGGCTCCGGCCCGGCGAGCGGCGCGGTTGCGCCCGGTTCGTCTTCTTCTGCGCCTCTCTGGCATTATTGCGATCTCTTTGCAACAGCATTCGATCACAAACTGCCGGTATTTCGGCAACACAGGGAAGTGCACAGCATGACGGCCCGGACAGTACGGGGAGCGGCCGCCGCGGCGCTCGCCGCCGCCACTCTCGCAGGCGCGGCGGCCTGCTCCCACCCCGCCGGAACCGCCGCGGCGTCCGGCGCGGCCGAGTCGGTCGTCGTCGGCATCGCCAACGAGCCGGAGACCCTCAGCCCCCTGCTCGGCTACGGCA
The DNA here is from genome assembly GCF_003949955.1 of Streptomyces sp. WAC05292. Classification (NCBI taxonomy): domain Bacteria; kingdom Bacillati; phylum Actinomycetota; class Actinomycetes; order Kitasatosporales; family Streptomycetaceae; genus Streptomyces; species Streptomyces sp. WAC05292. The sequence continues at coordinate 4,137 of NZ_RPSE01000441.1, read as the reverse complement.
AGGACGGCAACTCCAAGGTCTTCGACGGGCTCCTCACCCACGACGCGGACATGAAGCTGCGGCCCGCCCTCGCCGAGGCCCTCCCGGAGGTGTCCGCCGACGGCCTCACCTACACCTACCGGCTGCGCCGCGGAGTGACCTTCAGCGACGGGGCGCCCTTCTCCGCCAAGGACGTCGTCTTCACTTACCGCACGATCCTCGACGCCCGCACGAACAACGCCTCCAAGGCCGAGCTCGACGCCGTCTCCGCGGTCGAGCAGCAGGGCGAGCACACCGTCGTCTTCACCCTCAAGTACCCCTACGCCCCCTTCGCCGAGCGCACCGTCCTCCCCATCGCCCCCGAGCACATAGCCGGCCGGCAGGACGTCAACTCCGGGGACTTCGCCACCCGGCCCGTCGGCACCGGACCGTACGTCCTCACCAACTGGTCCAAGGGCGAGAAGCTCACCTTCAAGGCCAACCCCTCCTACTGGGGCGGCGAGCCCGCCGTGAAGAAGTTCACCATGGCCGTCGTCAAGGACGACGACATCCGCGCCACCCGCCTGCGCTCCGGCGAACTCGACGCGGCCATCCTCCCGCCGAACCTCGCCAAGGGCTTCGCCGGCGACAAGGCCCGCACCACCCTCGCCGCCAAGTCCTTCGACTACCGCAACGTCACCCTCCCCACCCACCACCCGGTCACCGGCGACCCCGCCGTCCGCCGGGCCCTCGACACCGCCGTCGACCGCAGGGCCATGGTCGACCGGCTGCTGGAGGGCGCCGGCAAGCCGGCCTACGGGCCCGTCCCCGCGGACAGCCCCTGGTTCGCCGCCGGCACCGAGCGCACCCACGACCTCGGCCAGGCGAAGAAGATCCTCGACGACGCCGGCTGGAAGCCGGGCGGCGACGGCATCCGCACCAAGGACGGCGTCCGCGCCTCCTTCCCGCTCTGGTACCTCTCCGGCGACAAGATCCGCCAGGACCATGCCCTCGCCTTCGCCTCCGACGCGAAGAAGGCCGGTATCGAGGTCAAGGCCGAGGCCGGCACGTGGGAGGCCATCGAGCCGCGGATGAAGACCGACGCCGTCCTCGCCGGCGGCGGCTCCCCGGCCGACCCCGACTTCGACCAGTACCTCCTGCTCACCTCCGCGCTCGGCGGCGACGGCTTCAACAACATGGCCCGGTACGACAACAAGACCGTCGACCGCGCCCTGGAAGAGGCCCGCCGCAGCGGCGACCCCGCCGTCCGCAAGGCCGCCTACGACACCGTCCAGCGCGAACTGGCCCGGGACCCCGGCTACGTCTTCCTCACCCACATCGACCACCTCTACGTCGTCGCCGACAAGTGGGAGGGCCTCACCACCCAGGTCGAGCCGCACGACCACGGCCTCGGCGCCGGCCCCTGGTGGAACGTCGAGGACTGGAAGCCGAAGCAGAAGTGACCGCCCGCCCCGGCCGCACCCCCTGGGGGCCGATGGCGCGCATGGCGGGCCGGCGGGCACTGCTCGCCGGCCCCGTCCTGCTCGCCGTCACCTTCGGCGTCTTCGCCGCCGCCGACCTGTCCCCCTTCGACCCCGTCAAGGCGTACGCCGGCACCGCGGGCCTCACCGCCCCGCAGGCCGAACTCGACCGCCTGCGCGCCAACCTCGGCGCCGACCGCCCGCTCGTCGAGCACTGGTGGGACTGGCTCACCTCGGCACTCGGCGGCGACCTCGGCACCTCCGCCTCGCTGCGGCAGCCCGTCGCCGACGCCATCGCCGAGCGCGCAGGCTGGTCCGCGCTGCTCGCCGCCACCGCCTTCGCCGCCGCCCTCCTCGCCGGCACCGCCCTCGGCGTCCTCGCCGCCCGCCGCCGCGGCGGCCTCCTCGACCGGGCCGCGACCGCCCTCGCCCACACCCTGCAGGCCGCTCCCGCGTTCTGGCTCGGACTGCTCGCCGTCTGGCTCTTCTCCGTCCGGTGGGGGGTGCTGCCCTCCGGCGGCCTCACGGACGCCGACAGCGACACCGTCACCGCCGGCCAGGTCGCCCGGCACCTCGTCCTCCCCGCGCTCGTCCTCGCCCTCTCCCAACTGCCCTGGTTCTACCTGTACGTCCGCCAGGGCGTCCGCGACGCGCTCGCCGAGGACCCCGTCCGCGGCGCCCGCGCCCGCGGACTCGGCGAGCGGCGGGTACTGCTCGGCCACGCCCTGCGCTCCGGGCTGCTGCCGGTACTCACCCTGATCGGCTCCCGCATGCCCGAGCTGATCACCGGAGCGCTGCTCGTCGAGACGGTCTTCAGCTGGCCCGGCATCGCCGCCGCCACCGTCCAGGCGGCGACCTCCGTCGACTTCCCCCTGCTCGCCGCCCTCACCGTCCTCGCTACGGCCGCCGTCCTCGCCGGCAACCTCCTCGCCGACCTCCTGCACGGACTCGCCGATCCCCGGGTGGGCTTCGATGGCTGAGCCGCCCACCGCCCCCGCGTGGCGCCCCGCCGCCGGACACCGCGGCCGGCGGCCCGGGCGGCGGGCCCCGGGGCTGCAGCTGTGGGCCTGCGCCGCCGTCGCGGCCGCGGCCGTCCTCGCCGTGCTGGCCGTCCCGCCGCTGGTCCGGCTCGACCAGCAGGCCGTCGACCTCTCCGCCCGCCTCCTCCCGCCCTCCGCCGCACACCCCTTCGGCACCGACGACGTCGGGCGCGACCTGCTGCTGCGCTGCGTCTACGGCCTGCGCGTCTCGCTGCTCACCGGTGTCGTCGCCGCGCTCGCCGCCACCGTCGTCGGCACCGCCGTCGGAGCGGCAGCCGCCGCCCTCGGCGGGTGGACCGACCGGCTGGCCATGCGCGTCGTGGACGGCTTCGCCTCCGTCCCGCCCCTGCTGTTCGGCGTCTTCGCCGTGGCGCTGTTCCGGCCCGGGGTGTGGCCCGTCGTCCTGTCCGTCGCGCTCACCCACTGGCTGTCCACCGCCCGCATCGTGCGGGCCGAGGTGCTCTCCCTGAAGGGCCGGCCCTTCGTGGACGCGGCCGTCTCCGGCGGCGCCTCCCGGTGGCGGGTCACCGTACGCCACCTGGTGCCCGGGGTGCTCCCGCAGGCCGGGCTGGCCGCCGTGCTGATGGTGCCGCACGCGGTGTGGCACGAGTCCGCGCTGTCCTTCCTCGGCCTCGGGCTGCCCGCCCACCAGGCCAGCCTGGGCGGCCTCGTCCAGGCCGGGCGCGGCTCGCTGCTCGCCGGCCACTGGTGGCCCACCCTCTTCCCCGGCCTCTTCCTGATCCTCCCCACCCTCGCGGTCGCGGGCCTGGCCGCAGCCTGGCGCGACCGCCTCGACCCGCGCCGCCGCTCGGAGCCGATGCCGTGACCGACACCGCCCCCGCCCTCGACGTACGCGGACTGAGCGTGCGCTTCCGGATGCCCGGCGGCCGGTACGTGGCCGCCGTCTCCGACGCCTCCTTCCTGCTCGCCCCCGGCAGCTGCCTGGCCCTGGTCGGGGAGAGCGGCTGCGGCAAGTCCGTCCTCGCCTCCGCCCTCCTCGGCCTGCTGCCCGGCAACGCCGACACCGCCGGCTCCGCCCTGCTGCCCGACGGACTCGACCTGCTCACCGCAGGAGAGGCGGTCCTCGCCCGCACCGTCCGCGGCCGCCGCATCGGCCTCGTCCCGCAGAGCCCCGCCGCCCACCTCACGCCGGTCCGCACGATCCGCTCCCACCTGGAGGAGGCCGTACGCGAACTCAACCCCCCGGCCGCCTCCGCCCGGGGCCGCCGCGCCGCCCGGGAGGCCGTACGCGCCGCCGCCGAGCGGGCCGCTGAGCGGGCGGCGTTTCCCGCGAGCCACCTCGACCGCCACCCGCACGAACTCTCCGGCGGGCTCGCCCAGCGCGCCGCGACCGCCCTCGCCCTCGTCGGCGACGCCCCCCTGCTGCTCGCCGACGAGCCGACCACCGGCCTCGACCGCGACCTCGTCCACCGCACCGTCGACGAACTGCGCGCCCACACCGGGGACGCCGGCCGCGCCCTGCTGATGATCACCCACGACCTCGCCGCGGCCCACCGCATCGCGGACACCGTCGCCGTCATGTACGCCGGCCGCATCGTCGAAACCTGCCCCGCGGACACGTTCTTCGGCCCGTCCGGTCCCCGCCACCCCTACGCCCGCGGCCTCCTCGACGCCCTGCCCGAGCGGGCGTTCACCCC
>NZ_RPSE01000440.1:0-4931 GCF_003949955.1 Streptomyces sp. WAC05292 | reverse complement strand
CGTGCCGCTGCGCGTCCAGGTGCTCTCGGCCGAGGGCGGCAAGCCGATCCTGGACGCCGGCTTCACGAAGGTCGACTTCGCCAAGCCCGCCGCGGACACCTTCGCCTTCACCGCGCCCAAGGGCGCCTCGCCTCCGAGGAGGCCGGACGCGACATGGAGCCCTTCCTGAAGCCCTGGCTGTACGGCAAGACCACGCCCCCGATGCCCGGACACCCGGAGTGGGGCGGCGCGAAAAGCGTGTGACCCGGCAGGAAGGGGCATGTCACCATCGACGGGGCCGCACGGCGCCGGGGAATCTCCCGGCGGCATGCGACGTTGCACACGTCAGTAAGGTGTCGCACGTGCTTCCGGCGGCCGCGGCCGCCGGAAACGGCCCCGACCGCCCACGGCGGCCGGGCACCCGCCGAGGCGGGCCCCTTCCGACACCGCCCACACACCGACGTAAGGATCCAATGACCTCCTCTTCTTCCGCTTCCCAGGACGCGCGGGCCGCACAGGACGACGTGCGCGAACCGCAGAGCTTCACCGAGAGCCTCCGGGCCGACGCCCTGATGGAAGAGGACGTCGCCTGGAGCCACGAGGTCGACGGAGACCGGGACGGCGACCAGTTCGACCGCTCCGAGCGCGCCGCACTCCGGCGCGTCGCCGGCCTCTCCACCGAGCTCGAAGACGTCACCGAGGTCGAGTACCGACAGCTCCGCCTGGAGCGCGTGGTCCTCGTCGGCGTGTGGACGTCCGGCACCGTGCAGGACGCCGAGAACTCCCTCGCGGAGCTCGCCGCCCTCGCCGAGACCGCCGGCGCCCTCGTCCTCGACGGCGTCATCCAGCGCCGCGACAAGCCCGACCCGGCCACCTTCATCGGCTCCGGCAAGGCGCGCGAACTGCGCGACATCGTGCTGGAGAGCGGCGCCGACACCGTCGTCTGCGACGGCGAGCTCAGCCCCGGCCAGCTCATCGCCCTCGAAGACGTCGTGAAGGTCAAGGTCGTCGACCGGACCGCGCTGATCCTCGACATCTTCGCCCAGCACGCCAAGTCCCGAGAGGGCAAGGCACAGGTCGCCCTCGCGCAGATGCAGTACATGCTTCCGCGCCTGCGCGGCTGGGGCCAGTCGCTGTCCCGGCAGATGGGCGGCGGCGGAGGCGGCGGCATGGCCACCCGCGGCCCCGGTGAGACCAAGATCGAGACGGACCGGCGCCGGATCCGCGAAAAGATGGCGAAGATGCGCCGGGAGATCGCGGAGATGAAGACCGGCCGCGACATCAAGCGCCAGGAGCGCCGCCGCAACAAGGTGCCCTCCGTCGCCATCGCGGGCTACACCAACGCCGGCAAGTCCTCCCTGCTCAACCGCCTCACCGGCGCGGGCGTCCTCGTCGAGAACGCCCTGTTCGCCACCCTCGACCCGACCGTGCGCCGGGCCGAGACGCCCAGCGGCCGGGTCTACACCCTGGCCGACACCGTCGGCTTCGTCCGGCACCTGCCCCACCACCTGGTCGAGGCATTCCGCTCCACGATGGAGGAGGTCGGGGACGCCGACCTCATCCTGCACATCGTGGACGGCTCGCACCCCGCCCCGGAGGAGCAGCTCGCCGCCGTCCGCGAGGTCATCCGGGAGGTCGGCGCGGCCGACGTGCCCGAGATCGTCGTGGTCAACAAGGCGGACGCCGCGGACCCGCTGGTCCTCCAGCGGCTCCTGCGCATCGAGCGGCACTCGATCGCCGTCTCCGCGCGCACCGGGCAGGGCATCGAGGAGCTCCTGCGGCTCATCGACGCCGAACTGCCCCGGCCGTCCGTCGAGGTGGAGGCCCTCGTGCCGTACACCCACGGCTCGCTGGTCGCCCGGGCGCACGCCGAGGGCGAGGTGGTCTCCGAGGAGCACACCCCGGAGGGCACCCTGCTCAAGGTGCTCGTCCACCCGGAACTGGCCGCCGAACTGGCGCCGTTCGTTCCGGCCAAGCAGTAGCCGCGCCGCCCGGACCGCCGGGCGCGCGAAAGCCGAGGGCCCCCCGCACGCGCAGGGGGCCCTCGGCCGTGTCCGGCTGCCGGACTACTTGAACTTGGCGCTCACCGCGTCGAAGATCCCCTTGGCCTCCGGGCCCAGCCGCGGACCCGCCAGCCAGCCCGCCTTCGCCGGGCCGATCGACGTGTTCGACACCAGCGCCGGCTTGCCGTCACTGCCCGCGGCGATCCAGCCGCCGCCCGACGAACCGCCCGTCATCGTGCAGCCGATGCGGTACATCACCGGATCGTTCGCCTTCAGCGTCAGCCGTCCCGGCTTGTCCGTGCACTGGTACGCCCTCTGCCCGTCGAACGGCGCCGACGCCGGGTAGCCCGTCGCCGTCATCCCGGACACCTTCGGCACCGCCGGCGCGTTGAACTCCACCGGGAGCGCCGCACCGACCGTCTCCTCCAGCGACTTGCCGGTGCTCTTCTCCGGCACCACGTGCAGCACCGCGAAGTCGTAGGGGGCACCCGCACCGCCCGTCGGGCCGCCCGTGGCGATCCACTGGTCGGAGGTCTGCGCCCAGTCGCTCCACCACACGCCGTACGGGGCCACCTCCTGCCGGGGCGCGCCCTTGAGCTGCGCCGCCGACTTGCCCGCGTTGTTGTACGACGGGACGAAGGCGATGTTCCGGTACCAGCCGCCGGCCTTGCCGGCGTGCACGCAGTGCCCGGCCGTCCAGACCAGGTTCGACTTGCCCGGGTGCGCCGGGTCCTTCACCACGGTCGCCGAGCACACCATGGAGCCCTCGGGGCCGTCGAAGAACACCTTGCCCGACGCGGGGATCGCCGAGTGGTACGGCGTGGCCGCCGGCTTCGCCGGCACCGGGGCCGGAGCCGGGTCGGTGACGCCCTGGTCCTTGCCCGCGTCGGGGTCGACCGCCGGGGGCTGCGGCGTCTTCGCCGCCTCCCGCATCCGGTCCGGGTCCCACAGGCCCTCGATGACCGGGTTGATGTAGTCGCCCGCCTCGCGGAGCCAGTCCTCCTTCTTCCAGTTCTTCCACTCACCTCCCCGCCACTTCTCCAGGTCGATGCCGTGCTGCTTCAGCTTGTCCTTCAGCTGGTCCGGGATCTTGATCCCGTCGCCTCCGGACGGAAGGCTCGCCGCCACGGTGGGCTTGGCGTCGCCGCCGGCCTCCCCGTCGCCCGGGCCGCAGGCGGCGGTCATCGCGAGTGCCGCCGCGCACAGGATCGCGGTGACCGGTCGGTTCGGTCGCATGTCGTGAGTCCCCCTGGTGTTTCCGGGCATGGGCTGCGGACGCCGTGAGGTGCGGCCGCGGATGCAGCACCCCACTATGCCGTCGCAGTCGGGGACGGCGCAGGCCACCCCCTCGGTTCCCGTCCGGCCCTCCGCTGACCGGACTTCCCGCCCCGCCGCACCAAGGTTCTTGCGACCGCCCCGTGTTCCGGCGCCGCCGCCGTCGTTGGTACGTACGGGGAGAGCGGGGCCGGCGGGGAAGCGGCATCCGGGTCAGAAACGATCCGGCAGGGCGATTTCAGTGCGGGAGGTCCGACACTCGTGGCATTGACGGAGCAGGACACGGTCCCGGCCCAGGTACCGCCCCAAGGGGGCCGGGCGCCCGAAGCGGGCGGAGCGGCCGCGGCGGAGGGCATCCTGCGGCGGCAGGCGATGCGGGAGTCCGCGGCGCGCACGTACGCCCGCTCCCTGCCGATCGTGCCCGTGCGGGCCCGCGGTCTCACCATCGAGGGCGCGGACGGCCGCCGCTACCTCGACTGCCTGTCCGGCGCGGGAACCCTCGCGCTGGGGCACAACCACCCCGTGGTGCTGGAAGCCGTACGGGGCGTCCTCGACTCGGGGGCCCCGCTGCACGTCCTCGACCTCGCGACGCCGGTCAAGGACGCCTTCACCACCGAGCTGTTCGCCACCCTGCCCGGCGAACTGGCCGCCGACGCCCGGATCCAGTTCTGCGGGCCCGCCGGCACCGACGCGGTGGAGGCCGCGCTCACCCTGGTCCGCACCGCGACCGGGCGCTCCGGGCTCCTCGCCTTCACCGGCGCCTACCACGGCATGACCGCGGGCTCCCTCGGCGCGTCGGGCGGCGCCCCGGACGTGAGGGTGACGCGGCTGCCGTACCCGCAGGACCACCGCTGCCCGTTCGGCGTCGGCGGCGCCGAGGGTGCGCGGCTCGGCGCCCGCTGGACCGAGAGCCTGCTCGACGACCCCAAGGGCGGGGTGCCGACGCCGGCCGGGATGCTCGTCGAGCCCGTGCAGGGCGAGGGCGGGGTCCTGCCCGCCCCGGACGCCTGGCTGCGCAGCATGCGCGCGATCACCGCGGCGCGGGACATCCCGCTCATCGCGGACGAGGTGCAGACGGGCGTCGGCCGGACCGGCGCCTTCTGGGGCGTCGACCACGCCGGGGTCGTCCCCGACGTGATGGTCATGTCGAAGGCCATCGGCGGCAGTCTGCCGCTGGCGGTGATCGTGTACCGGTCCGCGCTGGACGTGTGGGCTCCCGGCGCCCACGCGGGCACGTTCCGCGGCAACCAGCTCGCGATGGCGGCCGGCGCCGCGACCCTCGCCTACGTACGGGAGAACCGCCTCGCCGAACGCGCCGCGGAGATCGGTGCGCGCATGCTCACCGCCCTGCGTGCGCTGGCCGCGCAGCAGCCGTGCGTCGCGGACGTCCGGGGCCGCGGCCTGATGATCGGCGTCGAACTCGCCGACCCGGCGACCGGTGCCGCCGCGAGCGACCTCGCCGCAACCGTCCGCCGGGAGTGCCTGCGCCGCGGCCTGATCGTGGAGCTGGGCGGCCGCCACTCCGGCGTCGTACGCCTCCTGCCGCCGCTGACCATCACCGACGAACAGGCCGCGGCGGTCCTGGACCGCCTGGCGGACGCCATCACCGCCGCAGCCGGCCGGCACCCCCTCTGACCCGCCCCGCGGCCCGGCGGAACCGTGCCGCGGCAGCCC